>NZ_JASHFI010000007.1:0-105816 GCF_047460875.1 Streptococcus infantis
GTCAGGTCGTGATGGTAAAGAAGTTCTCAATGGTAAGGTAAATCCAGAAGCAAGCCAAGGTAAGGATGGAGACAGCTTCGTTAATACTGAAACAGGCGATGTCTTCGTTAAGAAGGACAATGCATGGGAACCAGCAGGTAACATCAAAGGTCCTAAAGGCGATAAAGGTGAGAAGGGTGAGAACGGCCAAGACGGCTTCACTCCAACAGTAACTGTGACAGACAACCAAGATGGCAGTCATACAATTACTATTACTCAGCCAGAAGGCAAACCAGCTCTTATAACAGTTGTTAAAAACGGAGTAGATGGCCAAACACCAAAAGTTAAAGCTGTCCGTGATGAAGATAAGAAACAAACCACTCTAACCTTCTACATTGACAAAGATAACGATGGTAATTATACAGAAGGAACTGATACCCTTATTCAAACATCCATTGTGAAAGATGGACAAGATGGGAAAACTCCTGAAGTGTCTGTAAAACCTGGTAAAGACGGGAATAGTTCTGATATTACATTCAAAGTACCAGGGAAAGATCCAGTAACAGTAAATGTAAAAAATGGAGAAAATGGGCTAAACGGAAAAACTCCAAAAGTTGACTTGTTACGAGTTGAAGGACAAAATGGGAAACCATCTCATACAGTGGTTACATTCTATACTGATGAAAATGGCGATGGTAAATATACTCCAGGAACTGATGAACTTTTGGGATCAGAACTGATTAAAGATGGAGCGACAGGCCAGTCAGGTCGTGATGGTAAAGAAGTTCTCAATGGTAAGGAAAATCCAAAACCAAGTCAAGGTAAGGATGGAGACAGCTTCGTTAATACTGAAACAGGCGATGTCTTCGTTAAGAAGGACAATGCATGGGAACCAGCAGGTAACATCAAAGGTCCTAAAGGTGATAAAGGTGACACACCTGAAATTACTACAAAACCAGGAGCTGACGGAAAGAGTACAGATGTAACCATAACTACACCTGGTAAAGCTCCAATTACTGTGAATGTTAAAGATGGTAAAGATGGTAAAGATGGTAAAGATGGTAAATCTTTAGTTGCTAGAAAAGAAGGCAATGAGACTAAGATTTACGTAGAAGATCCAGCAAAACCAGGACAACCATTAGATCCTGCAAAACCTCTTGCAACAGTTCTTGATGGGCTTAAAGGTGAAAAAGGGGATAAAGGTGATAACGGGGTAGATGGAAAATCTCCGTTTGTTACGGTAACAGATAATGGAGATGGAACACACTCTATTACAGTTAGAAATCCAGATGGTTCTGAATCAAAAACTAAAGTCAAAGATGGTAAAGACGGTAAGACTGCAACTATCACGACTACTGATAATCAAGATGGAAGTTACACAATTACTGTAACCAATCCAGATGGATCAACTAAAGAAACTGTTGTTAAGAATGGTAAAGACGGTAAGACTCCAAAAGTTGAAGTAACTGATAACAACGATGGAACTCACACTGTTAAAGTTACGGATGGAGACGGTAACGTTACTAATGCTATCATCAAAGATGGTAAAGATGGTAAAGCTGCAACAGCAACTACAACAGAAAACCCAGATGGAAGCCACACTGTAACAATTACAAACCCAGACGGAACTAAGAATGAGTTTGTTGTTAAGAATGGTCGTGACGGTGTTGACGGACGTACTCCAACCGCATCTGTTCGTGATAATGGAGACGGAAGTCATACAATCGTTATTACAAATCCAGAAGGTGTGACAACTGAAACCACAGTTCGTGATGGTAAATCACCAAAAGTTACTATTACTGACGAACAAAATGGAACTCATAAGATTTCAGTTCTAAATGGTGATGGAACAACTACTGAAACAATCATTAAAGATGGTAAATCACCAGTAGCAACTGTTAAAGACAACCATGATGGTACTTACACTATTCGTGTAGAAAACGGTAATGGTACTGTTTCTGAAACCACAATTCGTGACGGTAAATCACCAACTGCTAAGGTTGTGGATAACGGTGATGGAACTCACACTATCACAGTTGTGAACTCAGACGGTACAACTACAACAACTACAGTTCGTGATGGTAAAGAACCAAAACTTGAAGTGATTGATAACAATAATGGTTCACATACTATTAAAGTTACAGGTGCTGATGGTAAAGAAACTACAACTACAATCTTTGATGGTAAATCACCAAAAGCGAACATCGTTGATAACGGAGATGGAACTCACACATTGACAATCGTTGATTCTGATGGCCGTGAATACAAATCTATTATCAAAGATGGTAAAGATGGCAAAGATGGAGTTTCACCAACTGTAACAGTTAAAAATAATAACGATGGAACTCACGTTGTTACAATTACTAATCCGGATGGAAGTAAGACAGAAATGGTGATTAAAGACGGTAAAGATGGTAAATCACCAAAAGTTTCTGTTGAAGATAATGGAGATGGAAGTCACACAATCACAATCATCAATTCTGACGGCACTGTGACGAAAACAGTTGTTAAAGATGGCAAAGATGGTAGAGACGGACGCGATGGACGCGATGGACGCGATGGCAAAGATGGTAAATGTGGATGCCAAAACAAACCAGTACCACCTTTAAACGACAAACCAACATCTGAAATTCCAGTGCCACCAGCAGTACACGAAGTACCAGAATTTAACGGTGGAGTGCCAGGAATTCCAGAAGTACACGAAGTGCCAGAATTTAGTGGTGGAGTGCCAGGAATTCCAGAAGTACACGAAGTGCCAGAATTTAGTGGTGGAGTACCAGGAATTCCAGAAGTACATGATGTACCAGAATTTAATGGTGAAGTACCAGTGCCACCAGCAGTACACGAAGTACCAGAATTTAGTGGTGGAGTACCAGGAATTCCAGAAGTACACGAAATGCCAGAATTTAACGGTGGAGTACCAGGGATTCCAGAAGTACACGAAGTACCAGGATTTAACGGTGGAGTACCAGGAATTCCAGAAGTACACGAAATGCCAGAATTTAACGGTGGAGTACCAGGGATTCCAGAAGTACACGAAGTACCAGGATTTAACGGTGGAGTACCAGGGATTCCAGAAGTACACGAAGTGCCAGAATTTAACGGTGGAGTACCAGGGATTCCAGAAGTACACGAAGTACCAGGATTAGATGTTCCAACAGTACCAGCGCAGCCAACTCCAGTTGTTCCAACACCTGTTCAACCAACAACAGTAAAAGAAAAACATGGGGATAAATTGCCTGAGACTGGAAGCCAAACAGATTATATCTCTATTCTTCTAGGTAGTGGAATACTATTGAGCCTATATGTAGGTCGAAGAAAACTAGATTAATCAGCTAAAAGCAGTCACTAATTTCTCGAAAGAAGATGATGAGTGATAGATATTGGATGAAAGAATATACTTAGAACGATTTTCCTAAAATAGAAATGACTGCTATGAGTCTGGGACAAACTAGTTCCAGTCACAAAAAAGCTAGAGATTCCCAACAGCGGAACTCTAGCTTTTTAATTTTGAGTCGTTCTCTTATTGTATTTTAGGAGGTTATTAGCCATAAGCAACAATCCCATGTCAATTTTCACCTGACGCTTGCCTCTTAGGTTACATCTCTTGTAACCCAAACAAGCCTTTATCTGCCCAAAAACAGGTTCCACATCAATCTTGTGTTGAGCGAAAATCTGTCTACCTTCAGGAGATAAAAGCGCCTGACATTCTTTAGTTTTTAAGTGCTGATAGCGTTCGTTAATATGAAGTCCCTTTTGAGGGGCTGATTCAGGTTCATCAGCGTAGTAAACCTTGATTTCCTGTTGAAAGTCTGTCTGTGTTTTCTGATGTTTGATATGGTAAAAACGATAGCACCAACCGTCAGGATGTGTGTAGCTATCCTCCTTGTCATTATAGTGCCAATTCGCTAAGTTTCTAGCTGACTGTTTATACCCTCTCTTCTGTTCCTTGTTAAACATGGCATATTTAATCAGATGGTTTACCCTCTTTTCATCTAAACGAAGGAGGTTCTCTTCACTTCCATATCCAGCATCTGCGACAACTGTATTTACGTCATACGGATAGGCTTCAAGGAATGGCAGAAGAGTCTAGGTGTCTGTCGGATTTGAGAAGACATTATAGTGAAGTACAAATTGGTTTTCAGTAGCGATTTGAAGATTATAAGCAGCCTTGAGTTGACCATTCTTCATATGATCTTCTTTCATCTGCATAAAAGTGGCATCTGGATCGGTTTTAGAAAAGCTATTGCGCCCCTCAAATGTCTCTTGATACTTCTCATATTTTTCAGCACGTACTGAAAAATCATCCTTGACTTTACGCAAGACTTTCTTGAGTTTACGACGCTGGGTTTTACGTCCATCCTTTCCTTTAACAGGGGTCTCCTCAATGTCTTGGCTCAGTAGATAGCTAGTTTAAAAGTATGTGAAAAAACATCTAGATAGAAAATTCAGAAAATTTGCTCTTTTGTATTGAAAATTTTTGAAAAAATGGTATCATAGTAACAAGCTATTTTTAAGAGAAGAGAAAGGGGTAGAATGGAGAAAATCATTTTAGACTCACCAAAGTCAGGTTCAGAACTCGTTTTGGAAACACTTCGTGACTTAGGAATCGATACGATTTTTGGTTATCCAGGCGGAGCTGTATTGCCTTTGTATGATGCTATTTATAATTTTAAAGGTATTCGCCATATTCTAGGTCGCCATGAACAAGGTTGTCTTCATGAAGCTGAAGGTTATGCCAAGTCAACAGGAAAACTTGGTGTCGCAGTCGTCACAAGTGGACCGGGGGCAACGAATGCCATTACAGGTATTGCAGATGCCATGAGCGATAGTGTTCCCCTTTTGGTCTTCACAGGGCAAGTCGCAAGAGCGGGAATCGGTAAGGATGCTTTCCAAGAAGCGGATATCGTTGGTATAACCATGCCAATCACTAAGTATAACTATCAGGTGCGCGAAACAGCGGATATTCCACGGATTATTACGGAAGCTGTCCATATTGCAACTACAGGTCGTCCTGGGCCGGTCGTCATTGACTTACCAAAAGATGTTTCTGCCCTTGAGACGGATTTCGTCTATTCATCGGAGATAGATTTACCAAGTTATCAACCAACTCTAGAGCCTAATGAGATGCAAATCAAGAAAATCTTGAAACAGTTGTCTAAGGCTAAGAAGCCAGTTTTGTTAGCTGGTGGTGGAATTAGCTATGCAGAGGCTGCGGCAGAGTTAAATGAATTTGCAGAACGTTATCAAATTCCTGTTGTTACCAGTCTTTTGGGACAGGGAACGATAGCAACTAGCCATCCCCTATTTTTGGGAATGGGCGGAATGCATGGTTCCTTTGCAGCAAATATTGCTATGACTGAAGCTGACTTTATGATTTCTATTGGTTGTCGCTTTGATGATCGCTTGACTGGAAATCCTAAGACCTTTGCTAAGAATGCTAAAGTTGCTCACATTGACATCGACCCAGCTGAGATTGGAAAGATAATCTCTGTTGATATCCCTGTTGTTGGAGATGCTAAGAAGGCCTTAGAGCTCTTGCTCTCTGAACCAACTGTTCATAATAACACAGAGAAATGGATTGAGAAAGTCACTCAAGATAAGAACCGTGTTCGTTCTTACGATAAGAAGGAACGTGTCGTGCAACCACAAGCAGTTATAGAACGTGTGGGTGAATTGACCAAAGGCGATGCCATTGTCGTAACAGACGTTGGGCAACATCAAATGTGGACAGCTCAATACTATCCTTACCAAAATGAGCGTCAACTGGTAACGTCAGGTGGTCTAGGAACCATGGGATTCGGTGTTCCTGCAGCTATCGGAGCCAAGATTGCAAATCCTGATAAGGAAGTTGTTCTCTTTGTTGGAGATGGTGGTTTCCAGATGACCAATCAGGAACTGGCAATCTTGAATGTTTACAAGATTCCAATCAAGGTCATTATGCTCAATAACCATTCGCTTGGGATGGTTCGCCAGTGGCAGGAGTCTTTCTATGAAGGAAGAACTTCGGAGTCTGTATTTGAAACACTACCTGATTTTCAGCTTATGGCCCAGGCTTATGGTATTCAAAATTATAAGTTTGACAATCCTGAGACCTTGGCAAAGGACTTAGAAGTTATTTTGGAAGATGTTCCTATGTTCATCGAGGTTGATATTTCCCGTAAAGAGCATGTTCTTCCAATGGTTCCAGCTGGTAAGAGCAATCATGAGATGTTGGGGGTGAAGTTCAATGCGTAGAATGTTAACAGCAAAACTTCAAAATCGCTCAGGAGTTCTAAACCGTTTTACAGGTGTTCTTTCTCGCCGTCAGGTCAATATTGAAAGTATCTCTGTTGGTGCAACGGAAGATCCGAATGTATCACGTATTACCCTGATCATTGATGTTGCTTCACATGACGAAGTCGAACAAATCATCAAACAGCTCAATCGTCAGATTGATGTGATTCGCATTCGTGATATCACAGATAAACCCCACTTGGAACGTGAAGTTATACTCGTAAAGGTATCAGCACCTGCTGAAAAACGTGCAGAGATTCTGGCTATTATACAGCCTTTCCGTGCAACAGTAGTGGATGTGGCTCCAAGTTCCATTACCATTCAAATGACTGGAAATGCAGAAAAGAGCGAAGCTTTATTACGAGTGATTCGACCGTATGGTATTCGCAATATCGCTCGTACGGGTGCAACTGGATTTACCCGCGACTAAAAATCCAACCTAAATTAGTTACACTAGCCTAAAAGGCAATAAATAGATAGAAAAGAGAGAAAAACTATGGCAGTTCAAATGGAATATGAAAAAGATGTAAAAGTAGCAGCACTTGACGGTAAAAAAATCGCCGTTATCGGATATGGCTCACAAGGTCATGCCCACGCTCAAAACTTGCGTGATACAGGTCATGATGTTATCATCGGTGTGCGCCCAGGTAAGTCTTTTGACAAAGCAAAAGAAGATGGATTTGACACTTACACAGTAGCTGAGGCAACTAAATTGGCTGATGTCATCATGATCTTGGCACCAGATGAAATCCAAGCGGACCTTTATGCGGAAGAAGTAGCTCCAAACTTGGAAGCTGGTAATGCACTTGGTTTTGCACATGGATTTAACATCCACTTTGAATTCATCAAAGCTCCAGAAAGTGTTGACGTATTCATGTGTGCTCCTAAAGGGCCAGGTCACTTGGTACGTCGTACTTTCGAAGAAGGATTTGGTGTTCCAGCGCTTTATGCAGTTTACCAAGACGCAACAGGAAATGCTAAAGATATTGCTATGGACTGGGCTAAAGGTGTTGGTTCAGCACGCGTTGGTCTTCTTGAAACAAGCTTTAAAGAAGAAACAGAAGAAGATTTGTTCGGTGAACAAGCAGTTCTTTGTGGTGGTTTGACTGCCTTGATGGAAGCAGGATTTGAAGTCTTGACTGAAGCTGGTTATGCTCCAGAATTGGCTTACTTTGAAGTCCTTCACGAAATGAAACTCATCGTTGACTTGATCTATGAAGGTGGATTCAAGAAAATGCGTCAATCAATTTCTAACACTGCCGAGTATGGTGACTACGTTTCAGGTCCACGTGTGATCACTGACCAAGTGAAAGAAAATATGAAGGCTGTTCTTGCTGATATCCAAAATGGTAAATTTGCAAATGACTTTGTGAACGACTATAAAGCTGGTCGTCCAAAATTGACTGCCTACCGTGAACAAGCAGCTGACCTTGAGATTGAAAAAGTTGGTGTTGAATTGCGTAAAGCAATGCCATTCGTTGGAAAAAATGACGACGATGCTTTCAAAATCTATAACTAATATGTAAACATGAAGGCGAGTTGGGGGGACCGAGCTCGCTTTCACATTTTAGATCCTTTCAAGAAAGAGAAAATATGATAAGTGCAAAAGATGTGGTGAAAGCCCATAAAGTTTTGAATGGAGTGGTAGTTGAAACTCCACTAGAATATGATCATTATCTGTCGGAAAAATATGGTGCCAAGATTTATCTCAAAAAAGAAAATGCCCAACGAGTGCGTTCCTTCAAGATTCGAGGTGCCTATTACGCTATTTCTCAGCTTAGCAAAGAAGAACGTGAACGAGGTGTAGTCTGTGCATCAGCGGGCAATCATGCTCAAGGAGTAGCCTACACTTGTAATGAAATGAAGATTCCTGCAACAATTTTCATGCCCATTACAACACCCCAACAAAAAATTGGTCAGGTCCGTTTCTTTGGAGGAGATTTTGTAACTATTAAATTGGTTGGAGATACCTTTGATGCTTCCGCTAAAGCAGCACAAGAGTTTACTCTAGCTGAAAATCGTACTTTTATTGATCCATTTGATGATGCCAATGTTCAAGCAGGACAGGGAACCGTTGCTTATGAAATTTTGGAAGTAGCACGCAAAGAATCTATAGCCTTTGACACTGTTCTAGTACCTGTTGGTGGAGGTGGTTTGATCGCTGGAGTTTCTACTTATATAAAGGAAACAAATCCAGAGATTGATGTCATTGGTGTAGAAGCCAATGGAGCCCGATCAATGAAGGCGGCCTTTGAAGCGGGTGGGCCTGTCAAACTAAAGGAAATTGACAAATTTGCTGACGGCATTGCAGTTCAGAAGGTTGGAGAATTGACCTATGAAGCGACACGTAAACATGTTGAAACGCTTATTGGTGTAGATGAAGGATTGATTTCTGAAACCTTAATCGATCTCTACTCTAAACAAGGAATTGTAGCAGAGCCTGCAGGAGCTGCCAGCATTGCGGCCTTGGAAGTTTTGTCCGACTACATCAAGGATAAAACCATTTGTTGTATCATTTCTGGAGGGAATAATGACATCAACCGTATGCCAGAGATGGAAGAGCGTGCCTTGATTTATGATGGTATCAAGCATTACTTTGTTGTGAATTTTCCACAACGTCCGGGAGCACTTCGAGAGTTTGTAAATGATATCTTAGGACCAAATGATGATATTACTCGTTTTGAGTATATCAAACGAGCTAGTAAGGGAACAGGACCAGTTTTAATTGGAATTGCTTTATCTGATAAGCACGATTATGCTAGCCTTATTCGTAGAATGGAAAGTTTTGACCCAGCCTATATTAATTTGAATGGCAATGAAACCCTTTATAATATGCTTGTTTAATTTCCTATGAAATTTTTATCATATTATTTGCCTAACCTATTTACGAGTGCTATAATGTAAGTGAAGAAAGGGGGAGATTCCCATGGTTTTACAAGTTATACTTGTTCTATTTATTCTAATGCTTATTGTTGGAGCTATTTTAGTGAGCTCTATCTATGTCGTTCGACAACAGTCGGTGGCTATTATTGAACGGTTCGGTAAGTATCAAAAGTTAAGCAACAGTGGTATTCATCTACGTGCACCTTTTGGCATTGATAAGATTGCCGCTCGAGTACAATTACGACTCTTGCAAAGTGAAATCGTAGTAGAAACCAAGACCCAAGATAACGTATTCGTTACTATGAATGTTGCGACACAATATCGTGTAAATGAGCAAAACGTTACTGATGCTTACTATAAACTAATGAGACCTGAAGCTCAAATCAAATCTTATATTGAAGATGCATTGCGTTCATCTGTTCCTAAGTTAACTTTGGATGAATTGTTTGAGAAAAAGGATGAAATTGCATTAGAAGTTCAAAAACAAGTAGCAGAAGAAATGTCAACGTATGGGTACATTATCGTTAAGACGCTCATTACCAAAGTAGAGCCGGATGCTGAAGTCAAACAATCTATGAACGAGATCAATGCTGCTCAACGTAAAAGAGTGGCAGCACAAGAATTGGCTGAAGCAGATAAAATTAAGATTGTAACAGCGGCTGAAGCAGAGGCAGAAAAAGATCGCCTACATGGTGTGGGGATCGCAGAGCAACGTAAAGCAATTGTTGATGGACTTGCTGATTCTATTATCGAATTAAAAGGAGCCAATGTTGAATTAACTGAAGAGCAAATTATGTCAATCCTATTAACCAACCAGTATTTAGATACATTGAATAATTTTGCAGAAAAAGAAGGTAATAATACAATTTTCTTACCAGCAAATCCTAATGGAGTTGAAGATATACGAACCCATATATTATCAGCTTTGAAAGCTAAGTAAATATAATCTTAACGTTTTATTTGATTGACTATATGTTTTTTTATTGACAAATCCCTTAAAAACATATACAATTAAATATCGTAAAGAATAAAATAGGAGAAAAACATGGCTAAGTCTAACTTTGAAAAAGTAGAATCAGTTGTTAGCTGGGTTCGTGATAAGAAGATCACTGGTTATCGTATTTCTAAAGAAACGAATGCACGTGAAATGTCTATCATTGCTCTGGCTCAAGGACGTGCAAAAGTTAAAAATATTTCCTTTGAAACAGCCCTTGGATTAATTGATTTCTATGAAAAAAATCATGAAAAATTTGAAGATTAATCTTTGGATACCAGCAGACTCTACTTTAGGGTCTGCTTTTTATTTACGAGACTATAAAATAGCCTTACTATGATCTGCTCAACAAGTCTATTTGTTAGAATGAATTAGCTTGATAGGGAGCAGAGTGATTTTAGCCATAAAAATCTAAGAAAAGACCAGGAATATAACTAGAGACATTTCGTGATTAGGAAGCAGGAGACAGAGGCTAGCGAGCACAGGAATGAGTTTTCAAATACATAAAAGAGGCTGGGAAAAAAGTCCTAGCCTCTCAATTTTTGTGAGTAATAAGTTTTTGATTTTTTTGTCAATGAGACTTTCAAGATTCTTTTTACAAATCTTCATTCACAACTTTCAAGAATCCAGTGGATAGTTATAGCCTAGAGGGCTGGGACTAGGAAATCGAGACCTTGTCTACGGATTGCAATCCCATCGCCTTTTTTATCCTAAATAACGTTGTAAAAATTCTCTAGTTCGTTCTTCTTTTGGATTGGTAAAGAGGACTTCAGGTTTTCCTTCTTCTGCGATGACACCCTTGTCCATAAAGATGACGCGGTTAGAAACATCGCGAGCAAATTCCATCTCGTGAGTCACGACAATCATGGTCAAGCCTTCTTGAGCCAAATCTTGCATGATTTTAAGAACTTCACCAACCATCTCAGGGTCAAGAGCTGATGTAGGTTCGTCAAAGAGAATGGCATCTGGATTCATGGAAAGTGCACGAGCAATAGCGACACGTTGTTTTTGACCGCCGGAAAGCTGTTTAGGTTTAGCCTGCCAGTAGCGTTCCCCCATACCAACTTTATCTAGATTTTCTTTAGCAATTTTTTCAGCTTCTGCCCGTTCACGCTTGAGGACAGTTGTCTGGGCAACGATTGTATTTTCTAGCACATTTAGATTTTCAAAGAGATTAAAGGATTGGAAAACCATCCCTAGTTTTTCACGGTAGTGAGTGAGGTCGTAGCCTTTTTCTAGGACGTTATCACCGTGATAGAGGATTTCTCCCTCGGTTGGTGTCTCAAGAAGGTTAATGGAGCGCAGGAAGGTTGATTTTCCGCTACCTGAACTTCCGATGATAGAAATAACTTCTCCCTTGTGAACTGTGAGAGAAATATCTTTTAGAACCTCATTTTGTCCGTAGGATTTTTTGAGGTGTTTGATTTCAAGGATTGGTTGACTCATTATTTCAAATCCTCCGTTTGCATTTGGTTAGCACCTGTCGTATAGGTATCCATATCCATACGACGTTCGATAAAGCGTAGGATACGGGTTACGGTAAAGGTAAGGACAAAGTAGATAACTGCGATGATGGTAAAGGTTTGGAAGTATTGGTAGGTTTGGGTTGCTACCGTATTTCCTGAGAAGTAAAGCTCCACAACCGAGATAACGTTCAATACAGAAGTATCCTTGATGTTGATGACAAATTCATTACCAGTCGCAGGTAAAATGTTGCGAACGACCTGTGGTAGGACAACCTTACGCATGGTTTGATTGTGGGTCATACCAAGTGCAGTCGCTGCTTCAAATTGTCCCTTGTCAACAGCTAGAATACCACCACGGACGATTTCTGTCATGTAGGCACCAGTGTTGATAGAAACGATAAAGATTGCAGCAAGTGTACGGTCAAGATTGATTCCGAAAGCTTGGGCAGTTCCATAGTAGATAACCATAGATTGTACAATCATCGGTGTACCACGGAAGATTTCAATATAGACACTAAGTAACCAGCCAAGCGCTTTTTGCAAGACTGCTACAAAGTTGTTTTCAGAGAGTGGAGCAGTACGGAAGACACCGATTGCTAGACCAATAACCAAACCTGTGATAGTGCCGATGATGGAAATCAAAAGTGTGATTCCAGCTCCTCGCAAGAGTTGTTGCCAGTTTTCTGCAAGAATTTTTGTCACTTGAGCAAAGAAGTTGCTTTGTTCTTCGCTACTGGTAGCTTCAACAGGTTGTTCCTTAATCATACGATCCATTAGGGCAACTTGCTCATCTTTAGTGATGGTTTCGATGCTGGCATTGATTTGACTGATACGTTCGTCATCCTTTCGAAGACCGATAGCGATAGAAGTATCTTCTTCTCCAGTTTTAAAACCAGGTTCAGGCTGAATCATTTTGAACTTAGCGTTCGCTGACTCGGCAGTTAGGGCCTCAGGGCGTTCAGAAACATAGGCGTCAATGACACCAGCTTCAAGAGCTTGACGCATTTGGGCGAAATCTCCCATGGCTGTCTCTTTCTTAGCACCTGGGATTTGTGAAATCAAATCATAAAGGTAGACCCCTTGCTGAGAGGTGATTTTAGCACCATCAAAATCGTTTAAGGTTGTAGCGTTGGCGTAGGTAGAGTCTTTTTTAACTAAAAGAACGGGTTCACTAGTGTAGTAGCTACTTGAAAAAGCAATTTCTTGCTTACGTTCAGCAGTGGGACTCATACCAGCGATGATCATGTCGATCTTTCCAGAAGTAAGGGCTGGAACCAGACCTTCCCATTTTGTCTTAACAATGAGGGGTTCTTTTCCTAAATCCTTAGCAATTTTCTTGGCAATCTGAACGTCATAACCATTGGCGTACTGGTTGGTTCCGTCAATCTTGACAGCACCGTTGCTATCGTCGTCTTGTGTCCAGTTGAAGGGAGCGTATGCTGCTTCCATCCCGATGCGTAAATATTCATCAGCTTGGACAGGATTCATCAGACCTAGGGTTAATGCTAGGCCTGTAAATATAGATAAGAATAATTTCTTCATGTGTTCTCCTATTTCTAGTCTCAAAATGACTTCTCTCTATTGTATCGAAAATTAGCAAGTTTTTCAATCCTAGTAAACCCTTACTTGGAAAAAAATGATATAATGAGAAAAAGGTCAAAAGAGGCTATATTATGAAAAAAAGATGGTTAATAGTACTTATATTTACTTGTCTGATAATTGTTCCCAAACTGGTTTTTGCCGTGGATTATAGCATTCCATCCTATAAAGGAGAACTGCATATTCATGCAGACAATACAGCGGAATTTAGGCAGAAGATAGTTTACCAGTTTGAGGATGATTTTAATGGCCAAATCGTGGGGCTTGGTCGTGCAGGCAAGATGCCTAGCGGATTTGAAATTGATCCTCATCCAAAGGTTGAGGCCTCTAAAAATGGTCATAAAATCGAAAATCTTACTAGCGAAGTAACAGAAGAAACGAATGGTTATACTGTTAAAGTTTATAATCCAGGTCAGGAAGGGGACAGAGTTGAAGTGGAACTTACCTGGCATTTGAAAAATCTTCTTTTCTTGTATAATGATATCGCTGAATTAAATTGGCAACCCTTAACTGACAGTTCAGAATCTATTGAAAAGTTTGAGTTTCATGTAAGGGGAGATAAGGGGGCTGAAAACCTCTTTTTCCACACAGGGCAACTCTTTAGAGAGGGAAGGATTGAGCAGAGTGGTCATGACTATACTATTCGTTTAGATAATCTTCCGTCTCAGCGTGGAGTCGAGTTGCATGCTTACTGGCCGCGAACCAATTTTGCTAGCGCTATGGATCAGGGCTTAAAAGGAAATCGTTTAGAAGAGTTTAACAAGATAGAAGACTCGATTGTAAGAGAAAAAGAGCAGAGTAAATATCTAGTTACTTTGGTGGTTCCTTTGATTTCTTCACTTTCCTTGTTATTAAGTATCTGCTTCTATTTTATTTATAAAAGAAAGACAAGTCCTTCAGTCAAATATGCCAAAAATCATCGTCTCTATGAACCGCCGATGGAATTAGAGCCTATGGTTTTATCTGAAGCTGTCTACTCTACTTCCTTGGAGGAAGTGAGTCCTCTAATCAAAGGAGCAGGCAAATTCACCTTCAACCAGCTAATTCAGGCTACCTTACTGGATGTAATCGACCGTGGGAATGTCTCTATTATTTCAGAAGGAGATGTAGTTACTTTAAGGTTGGTAAAAGAAGATGGATTGGCAAGCTTTGAGAGGACCTGTCTAAATCTGGCCTTTTCAGGTAAAAAAGAAGTTGCTGTTTCTGATTTGTTTGCGGATTATAAGGTCTCTGAGAGTCTTTACCGTGGAGCAAAAGCTGCTGATGAAAGACGGATTCAAACAAAAGGTCGTAAGCTCAAATATTCTTTTGAAAGAGTATTGAAAGAGATGCAAGAAGGGGTCAAGGACCGAGTCGCTTTCTTGGGGCTACCAGATTATTATCGCCCCTTGACTAGCGGGGAAAAGGTCTTGCAAGTGAGCATGGGGGTTTCTACTATTTTCCCACTAATCATCGGATTTGGTTTGTTCTTGTACAGTTTGGACGTTCATGGCTATCTTTACCTCCCCTTGCCAATACTTGGCTTACTAGGTTTAGTTTTGGCTGCTTTCTATTATTGGAAGATTCGACTAGATAATCGTGATGGTGTTCTAAATGAAGTAGGAGCGGAGGTCTATTATCTTTGGACGAGTTTTGAAAATATGTTACGTGAGATTGCACGACTGGATCAGGCTGAATTGGAAAGTATTGTTGTTTGGAATCGTCTATTAGTGTATGCAACCTTGTTTGGATATGCTGACAAGGTTAGCCATTTGATGAAGGTTCACCAGATCCAAGTTGAAAATCCAGATATCAATCTCTATGTAGCCTATGGCTGGCATAGCATGTTTTACCATTCAACAGCGCAAATGAGCCATTATGCCAGTGTCGCAAATACGGCAAGTACTTACTCAGTATCTTCTAGTAATGGAAGTTCAGGAGGTGGCTTCTCAGGCGGTGGCGGTGGCGGTAGCATCGGTGCCTTTTAAAGAAAACTAAACACAGTTTATAAAAGTATGATATAATGGAGGATAGAAAAAGGAGTTATCTATGTATCTTATTGAAATTTTAAAATCTATCTTTTTTGGTATTGTTGAAGGAATTACGGAATGGTTGCCGATCTCAAGTACAGGTCACTTGATCCTAGCAGAAGAGTTTGTCCAGTATAAAGACCAGAGTGAAGCCTTCATGTCTATGTTTAACGTAGTTATTCAACTTGGAGCTATTTTAGCGGTTATGGTTATCTACTTTAACAAGCTTAATCCCTTCAAACCTGGTAAGGATAAGGTGCAAGTCCGTAAAACTTGGCAGTTATGGTCCAAGGTTTTTGTAGCGACCTTACCTCTTCTCCTAGTCTTTAAGTTTGATGATTGGTTTGATACTCACTTCCATAATATGGTTTCAGTAGCTATCATGTTGATTGTTTATGGGGTGGCCTTTATCTATCTTGAAAAACGCAACAAGGCCCAAGCTATTGAGCCAACAGTCACAGAGTTGGACAAATTACCTTATAAAACAGCCCTTTATATCGGTCTTTTCCAAGTCTTGGCCCTTCTACCAGGGACTAGCCGTTCCGGAGCAACTATCGTAGGTGGTTTGTTGAATGGGACTAGTCGTTCAGTGGTAACAGAATTTACCTTCTATCTAGGAATTCCAGTTATGTTTGGAGCCAGCGCTTTGAAGATTTTTAAATTTATCAAAGCGGGAGAAGTCTTGACTTTTGGTCAATTCTTCTTGCTCTTGGTAGCAATGGTAGTGGCTTTTGCAGTCAGCATGGTTGCCATTCGTTTCTTGACCAGCTATGTCAAAAAACACGACTTTACGATGTTTGGTAAATACCGTATTGTCCTAGGTAGTGTATTACTACTTTATAGCTTTGTTCGATTATTTGTATAAGAAAAAAGAGGCTGGGCAAAAAGTCTTTAAAATCAAAAAACGCATAATATCAGATGTTGAAAAACCTTGATACTATGCGTTTTATTGTGGAAAGATTTACTTCATTTACTCCTGAAATTGAGTTTTTGCCCAAGCTCTTTTAAAATCCAGTCACAGTGACACCCAATAAGCGGGTTCCCTTATCTTTATCAATTAGAGATTCATAAAGCTGGATAGCGGTTTGAGCAATGATTTCCTCATCCTGCGTGCTTTCCGACAAGCTTTTCCGTTTGGTAAGTGTAGAAAAGTCATGATAGCGGATTTTCAGAATAACTATTTTACCGGACTTTTCGTGTTTTTGGAGGCTGAGGGCGACTTTTCCAGAGAGGATGGTCAGCTCTTTTTTGATATCTTCTTCTGACTGGAGACTTTTCCGATAGGTTTTTTCTTTCCCAATCGACTTGCGAATGCGACTGGACTTGACAGGAGAATTATGAATACCACGAGCCTTTCGATAAAGGTCAAAGCCTAGTCGGCCAAAACGATCAATGAGAGTGATTTCTGAAATTTCAAGTAGGTCTCCCCCTGTAAAAACGCCCATCTGATGGAGTTTTTCTACTGTTTTTTTACCGACACCATGAAATTTGGCAATATCCATTTCCTTGAGAAAATCTTCTGCCTCATCAGGTAGAATAACTGTCAAGCCGCGTGGTTTTTGATAATCACTAGCCATTTTAGCTAGGAACTTATTGTAGGAAACACCAGCAGAAGCAGTTAGATGAAGTTCTTGCCAGATATCATTTTGAATCAAGCGAGCTATTTTGACTGCTGACTTGACACCCAGTTTGTTTTCAGTAACATCCAGATAGGCTTCATCAATACTCATGGGTTCAATGATGTCTGTATAGCGTCTGAAGATAGAACGGATTTGCTGGCCAACTGCCAGATACTTGTCGTAATTCCCAGAAATAAAGACAGCTTGAGGACAACGTTCGTAAGCTTCTTTAGAGCTCATGGCAGAGTGGATTCCAAAAGCCCTTGCCTCGTAGCTAGAGGTTGAAACAACACCTCTGCCCCCAGTTTTTCGAGGGTCATTTCCAATAATGACTGGCTTCCCTCGGAGATTTGGATTATCTCTGATTTCTACCGCAGCAAAAAAGGCATCCATGTCAATATGGATGATCTTTCTTGATGTGTCATTCATTAAAGGAAAAATCAGCATGCTATCTCCTTTGCTAGGGTGTTCTTCTTTTCCATTATACTCTTTTTCTGAAAAAATGAAAACCAAGTAATTCCTTTCAAAACTATAATACAGTTTTGTTTATTCTTGAAACTGTATTAGAAAAGAAAGTGCTAAAAAAGAGATTTTCTACTTGTTGAAATCGTTTACTGTATGTTATACTGAGTACATGAATGTAACAGATGACTGTTACTAGAAAGAAAAAAGAGGACATTAACATGGTTGTTAAGACAGTTGTTGAAGCACAAGACATTTTTGACAAAGCCTGGGAAGGCTTTAAAGGTGTTGACTGGAAAGAAAAAGCAAGTGTGTCTCGTTTCGTTCAAGCAAACTACACACCTTATGATGGAGATGAAAGCTTCCTTGCAGGACCAACAGAACGTTCACTTCACATCAAAAAAATCGTAGAAGAAACTAAAGCACATTACGAAGAAACTCGTTTCCCAATGGACACTCGTCCAACATCTATCGCTGATATCCCTGCAGGATTCATCGACAAAGAAAACGAAGTTATCTTTGGTATCCAAAACGATGAACTCTTCAAATTGAACTTCATGCCAAAAGGTGGTATCCGTATGGCTGAAACTACTTTGAAAGAAAATGGATACGAACCAGATCCAGCTGTTCACGAAATTTTCACAAAATATGTAACAACTGTTAACGACGGTATCTTCCGTGCTTACACTTCAAACATCCGTCGTGCTCGTCACGCTCACACTGTAACTGGTCTTCCAGATGCATACTCACGTGGACGTATCATCGGTGTTTATGCGCGTCTTGCTCTTTACGGTGCAGACTACTTGATGCAAGAAAAAGTGAACGATTGGAACTCAATCGAAGAAATCGATGAAGAAACAATCCGTCTTCGTGAAGAAATCAACCTTCAATATCAAGCATTGCAACAAGTTGTACGCTTGGGTGATCTTTACGGAGTTGACGTTCGCAAACCAGCGATGAACGTTAAAGAAGCTATCCAATGGGTAAACATTGCCTTCATGGCTGTCTGCCGTGTTATCAACGGTGCAGCTACATCTCTTGGACGTGTGCCAATCGTATTGGATATCTACGCAGAACGTGACCTTGCTCGTGGTACATTTACTGAATCAGAAATCCAAGAATTTGTTGATGATTTCGTTATGAAACTTCGTACAGTTAAGTTTGCTCGTACAAAAGCTTACGACCAATTGTACTCAGGTGACCCAACCTTCATCACAACTTCTATGGCTGGTATGGGTAACGACGGTCGTCACCGTGTTACTAAGATGGACTACCGTTTCTTGAACACTCTTGACAATATCGGTAACTCTCCAGAACCAAACTTGACAGTTCTTTGGACTGACAAATTGCCATACAACTTCCGTCGCTACTGTATGCACATGAGCCACAAACACTCTTCAATCCAATACGAAGGTGTTACAACAATGGCTAAAGACGGATACGGTGAAATGAGCTGTATCTCATGTTGTGTATCTCCACTTGACCCAGAAAACGAAGAACAACGTCACAACATCCAGTACTTCGGTGCTCGCGTTAACGTTCTTAAAGCCCTTCTTACTGGTTTGAATGGTGGTTACGACGATGTTCATAAAGACTACAAAGTATTTGACATCGAACCAATCCGTGACGAAGTCCTTGAATTCGAATCAGTTAAAGCTAACTTTGAAAAATCTCTTGACTGGTTGACTGACACTTACGTAGATGCTTTGAACATCATCCACTACATGACTGACAAGTACAACTACGAAGCTGTTCAAATGGCCTTCTTGCCAACTAAACAACGTGCTAACATGGGATTCGGTATCTGTGGATTTGCTAACACAGTTGACACATTGTCAGCTATCAAGTACGCTACAGTTAAACCAATCCGTGATGAAAATGGCTACATCTACGATTACGAAACAATCGGTGAATACCCACGTTGGGGTGAAGATGACCCACGTTCAAACGAATTGGCAGAATGGTTGATCGAAGCTTACACAACTCGTCTACGTAGCCACAAACTTTACAAAGACGCAGAAGCTACAGTATCACTTTTGACAATCACTTCTAACGTTGCTTACTCTAAACAAACTGGTAACTCACCAGTCCACAAAGGTGTATACCTCAACGAAGATGGTTCTGTGAACTTGTCTAAACTTGAATTCTTCTCACCAGGTGCTAACCCATCTAACAAAGCTAAAGGTGGATGGTTGCAAAACTTGAACTCACTTGCTAGCCTTGACTTTGGTTACGCAGCTGATGGTATCTCATTGACAACTCAAGTATCACCACGTGCTCTTGGTAAAACTCGTGACGAACAAGTTGATAACTTGGTAACAATCCTTGATGGTTACTTCGAAAACGGTGGACAACACGTTAACTTGAACGTTATGGACTTGAACGATGTTTACGAAAAGATCATGTCAGGTGAAGACGTAATCGTTCGTATCTCTGGATACTGTGTAAACACTAAATACCTCACTCCAGAACAAAAAACTGAGTTGACACAACGTGTCTTCCACGAAGTTCTTTCTATGGATGATGCATTGCTATAAGATTCAGCAATACTAAAAAATGAGCCAGTCGTTTTGACTGGCTTTTTTCTATAAAAAAATTTTTAAAAAAAGTTAGTCAAATTTGGTCAAATCCCTTGACTATTACTGACCAAAGTGATAAACTAAGAACATAAGGATAAGGAAATCCTTAGAAAACCTTGATTTTAAGGTAATTGTGTATTCTATCTTAAGATCAAAGTATGGGTAAAACCTAGAAAAGAGGTAAAACCTATGTTTAACATTAGTATTTTTAGAAATCCAATTACAAAAATTGTAGTAGATAAAGAGAAAACTGAAATCATACGTAGAGTAGCTAATAGCTAGTCTAAATTTTTTAAAATAAAGGTCAAAGATAGTCAGTTTTTAATTTGACTATTCTATAAAATAATTAAACGAGGTATAAGATATGAACAACAACTTTAATAACTTTAACAATATGGATGATTTATTTAACCAATTGATGGGCGGTATGCGTGGATATAGTTCAGAAAACCGTCGTTACTTGATTAACGGCCGTGAAGTAACGCCTGAAGAATTCGCTATTTACCGTCAAACTGGTCAACTTCCAAGCGAAGGTAGTGAACAAGCTCAGTACGTTCAAGGCAAAGCTATGAAACAAGATGGGATTCTTGCAAAACTTGGACGAAACTTAACAGCAGAAGCTCGTGAAGGTAAGTTGGATCCAGTTATTGGACGTAATAAAGAGATTCAAGAAACTTCTGAAATTCTCTCACGCCGTACAAAGAATAATCCAGTTCTCGTCGGTGATGCTGGTGTCGGTAAAACAGCTGTAGTTGAAGGGCTTGCACAAGCAATTGTAAATGGTGATGTTCCAGCAGCAATCAAGAACAAAGAGATTATTTCTATTGATATTTCTGGACTTGAAGCTGGTACTCAATACCGTGGTAGCTTTGAAGAAAACATTCAAAACTTGGTAAACGAAGTCAAAGAAGCTGGAAATATTATCCTTTTCTTCGACGAAATTCACCAAATTCTTGGTGCTGGTAGCACAGGTGATGGTCAAGGTTCTAAAGGTCTTGCTGATATCTTGAAACCAGCTCTTTCACGTGGGGAATTGACAGTGATTGGGGCAACAACTCAAGATGAATATCGTAATACCATCTTGAAAAATGCAGCCCTTGCTCGTCGTTTCAATGAAGTAAAAGTTAATGCTCCATCTGCTGAAGATACCTTCAAGATTCTTCAAGGCATTCGAGATCTTTATCAACAACACCACAATGTTATTTTGCCAGATGAAGTCTTGAAAGCTGCCGTTGATTACTCTGTTCAATATATTCCACAACGTAGCTTGCCAGATAAGGCGATTGACCTTGTCGATGTGACAGCTGCTCACTTGGCAGCCCAACATCCAGTTACAGATGTTCATGCTGTTGAACGCGAAATTAAAGCTGAAAAAGAAAAACAGGAAAAGGCAGTTGAGGCTCAAGATTATGAAGTAGCACTTAATGCTAAAACACGTATCTCAGAACTAGAGAAACAAGTTGAAAACCATACAGAAGATCACAAGGTGACAGCGACTATCAATGACGTAGCGGAGTCTGTCGAACGGATGACTGGTATTCCAGTTTCACAAATGGGTGCAACCGATATTGAACGCTTGAAAGATATGGGCCACCGTTTGCAGACAAAAGTTATCGGTCAAGATAAGGCTGTTGAAGCCGTTGCAAAAGCTATCCGTCGGAACCGTGCAGGTTTTGACGAGGGGAACCGTCCAATCGGTAGTTTCCTCTTTGTAGGTCCTACTGGTGTTGGGAAGACTGAGTTGGCTAAACAATTGGCCCTTGATATGTTTGGTACTAAAGATGCCATTATCCGTTTGGATATGTCAGAATACAGCGATCGCACAGCCGTTTCTAAATTGATTGGTACAACTGCAGGTTATGTTGGTTACGATGACAACAATAATACCTTGACAGAACGTGTACGTCGCAATCCTTACTCAATCGTCCTTCTTGATGAGATTGAAAAGGCAGATCCACAAGTGATTACCCTTCTCCTTCAAGTCTTGGATGATGGTCGTCTGACTGATGGTCAAGGTAATACCGTAAACTTCAAGAATACAGTGATTATCGCAACTTCAAATGCTGGTTTTGGTTACGAAGCCAACTTGACAGAAGATGCGGACAAACCAGAACTCTTGGATCGTTTGAAACCTTACTTCCGTCCAGAATTCCTCAACCGTTTTAACGCAGTGATCGAATTCTCACACTTGAGCAAGGAAGACCTTTCTAAGATTGTTGACTTGATGTTAGCAGAGGTGAACAAAACTCTTGCTAAGAAAGACATTGATTTAACAGTGAGCGATGCAGCCAAAGAATACATGACCGAAGAAGGTTACGATGAAGTTATGGGTGTTCGTCCACTCCGTCGTGTGGTTGAACAACAAATCCGTGATAAAGTAACAGACTTCCACTTGGATAACCTTGATGCTAAACACCTGGAAGCTGATATGGAAGATGGTATCTTGGTCATTCGTGAAAAAGCCTAAATCTAGATTTTGAAAATACAAAGAGTTTGGGACAAAAAGATTTCAATTTGTAAAAATCTTAATTATTAAGTCCTTCAAATCTATAATTAAATGCGAAAAGCGAACAAAGCAGAATTCTGATTGTCAGAAAACTAGTTTTGTTCGCTTTTTATATTTGAGGTCGGACTTTTATCCCAGTCTCTTTTTTTAATTAAATGACATGACGTTCAAAGGCATCGTCTGAGATTCCTTGCTCCAAAATCAATTTTGCCCATTCCTTAGCGGAAAAGAGGCTGTGATCTTTGTAGTTACCACAAGATTCGATAGTTGTTCCTGGAACATCTTCCCAAGTTGTTGTTTCAGCGATTTCTTTCAATGAATCCTTGATGACTGCTGCAATTTCAGTGCTAGTATGACGTCCCCACATAATCATATGAAAACCTGTACGACATCCAAATGGCGAGCAATCAATCATTCCATCAATGCGAGTACGAATCAGCTTAGCCAAGAGGTGCTCGATTGTGTGAAGGCCTGCAGTTGGGATTGAGTCCTCGTTAGGTTGAACCAAGCGAATATCAAAGTTAGAAATGATATCTCCCTTAGGACCTGTTTCTTCCCCGATTAAACGGACATAAGGTGCTTTGACAATGGTGTGATCAAGTTCAAAACTTTCAACAATAACTTCTTTTGACATAGTGTTTCCTTTCAACTTTCTCCTTTCATTATATCATAAAGTGATAAATGTCTATAATAGAATTTTTTCTAAAAAGATTTTCACATTAGAAATATAGGAAGAAAATATTTTTAAATAAATTAGAAAAATTCTGAAAATTGTATTGACACTTGGCTAAAAAGGGACTATAATGTATAAAAAGTCAAAAAGGAGTTTATTATGAAATTTTCAAAAGTAATGGCCCTAGCAGGAGTAACTCTGTTAGCGTCAGGTGTTTTGGCAGCTTGTTCAGGTTCAGGCTCTAGTGCAAAAGGTGAGAAAACTTTTTCTTATGTTTATGAAACAGATCCAGATAACCTGAACTACTTAACAACTGGTAAGGCAGCAACTGCTGACATTACTAGTAATGTGATCGATGGCTTGCTCGAAAATGACCGCTACGGGAACTTCGTGCCATCTATGGCAGAAGACTGGTCAGTATCTCAAGACGGCTTGACTTACACTTACACAATCCGTAAAGATGCTAAGTGGTACACTTCTGAAGGAGAAGAGTATGCGCCTGTGAAAGCTCAAGACTTTGTAACAGGTCTTAAATATGCAGCTGATAATAAGTCAGAAGCCCTTTATCTTGTTCAAGAATCCATTAAAGGTCTGGATGCTTATGTAAAAGGTGAAGTAAAAGACTTTGCTGAAGTTGGAATCAAGGCAATTGATGATCAAACGGTTCAATATACTTTGAATAAACCAGAAAGCTTCTGGAATTCTAAGACAACCATGGGTGTTCTTGCACCGGTTAATGAAGAATTCCTTACTTCTAAAGGAAGTGATTTTGCCAAAGCAACTGATCCAAGCAGTATTCTTTATAACGGACCTTTCTTGTTGAAATCATTGGTCGCTAAATCTTCAGTAGAATTTGAAAAGAATCCAAACTACTGGGATAAGGACAATGTTCACATTGATAAAGTAAAACTTTCATTCTGGGATGGTCAAGATACAGGAAAACTTGCAGAAAACTTCAAAGATGGAAGCTTTACAATGGCTCGTCTCTTCCCGACAAGTGCAAGTTATCCTGAACTTGAAAAAGAGTTTAAAGACAACATCGTTTATACACCACAAGATTCTACTACTTATTTAGTAGGTACTAATATTGACCGTCAGTCTTACAAGTACACTTCTAAGACTACAGATGAACAAAAGACTTCAACTAAAAAAGCTCTCCTTAACAAAGACTTCCGTCAAGCCATTGCTTTTGGTTTTGATAGAACAGCCTATGCTTCCCAAGTCAACGGAGAAAGCGGAGCAACAAAACTACTTCGTAACTTGTTTGTACCACCAACATTTGTTCAAGCAGACGGTAAAAACTTTGGCGAATTAGTTAAGGAAAAATTGGTGACCTATGGAGACGAGTGGAAAGATGTTAATCTAGACGACGCTCAAGATGGTCTTTACAATCCTGAAAAAGCGAAAGCAGAATTTGCTAAAGCCAAGACAGCTCTCCAAGCGGAAGGTGTTCAATTCCCAATCCACTTGGATATGCCGGTTGACCAAACCAATACTACAAAAGTTCAGCGTGTTCAATCATTGAAACAATCACTTGAAGCAACATTAGGAACTGACAATGTTATCGTTGATATCCAACAACTTCAAAAAGATGAAGTTCTCAATGTTACATACTTTGCTGAAACGGCAGCTGGAGAAGATTGGGATCTCTCAGATAACGTTGGATGGGGACCAGACTACATTGACCCATCTACCTACCTTGATATTATCAAACCATCTGTGGGTGATAATACTAAGACTTATCTAGGATTTGATGCTGGTACAAATAATGCAGCAGCTAAACAAGTTGGTTTGGAAGACTACGAAAAAATGGTTGTTGAAGCTGGTGCAGAAGTGAAAGACATTTCAAAACGTTATGAAAAATATGCTGCTGCCCAAGCTTGGTTGACAGATAGTGCTTTGATCATCCCAACAACTTCTAAAACTGGTCGTCCAATGTTGTCTAAGATGGTGCCATTCACACTTCCATTTGCTTACTCAGGTAATAAGGGAACAAGTGAAGCTCTCTTGTACAAATACCTTGAACTTCAAGATAAGCCAGTAACTGCTGATGAATATCAAAAAGCTCAAGATAAATGGAAGAAAGAAAAAGAAGAATCTAATAAAAAAGCGCAAGAAGATCTTGCAAAACATGTGAAATAATAGTCGGTGGAGTTAGGGAACTAACTCCACTTTTTAAATTCAATTGTTAAAATTTTGACTTCCTTCTACGGTGGACAAGAAAAGACCTGAGGTATATTTCTCAGGTCTTTATCATGTTTTATTGTTGCCCTTGTGTATTTTGTGGGGCTGGGTTTTGTTGTTGAGTATTTGTAGTTGTATTTGGTACTGAGGCATTTGGATTGGTTGCGCCGTTCGTATTTTGGGTAGAAGGAGCTTGAGCTTCCGTTGTGGAAGTTGAAGTTGAACTTGGACTCTCAGTTGTCGTACTTGCTTGAGTTGACTGTGGAATCCAGTTACTTCGTGCTCCGTTTTTGAAGACGAATTCTCCACTTCTATAAACTCCTTCAGGCATTGTCCAATCACCTGGGTGATCATCCTCGGAAAGGTACTGCATCATTGAGCGATAGATGTTGGCCGCTACTCTAAATCCATCTCCTGTGATAGGAGTAAGGCGATTAGAGTAACCTGTCCAAACAGCCATAGAATACTTACGGGTGTATCCTACAAACATTTCATCAGGTGCGACATAATCGTATCTCTTAATGTAATTTTCAATTTCATCATCTGTATAGTTAGATGTCCCTGTCTTACCTGCTTGAGGCAACCAGGACATGTAGGCACCACGACCTGTTCCGTAGGCAAGTACAGTTTTCATCATTTCAGTCATCATGTAGGCGGTTGTTTCTTTCATGGCGCGTGTTCCAGCGTCAGAGAATTCTTTCGAACTGCCGTCACTAAAGACAACCTTATTGATATACATTGGTTTGTGGTAGATACCACCGTTGGCAAAAGCAGCATAGGCAGCGGCCATTTTTTCACTACTAGCACCGTATTGTTTATTAGATTCTGTTGTATTACTTGAAATGGCGTTGGCATAGTGGAGGCTTGGGTAATCAATTCCTAGACCATTTAGGAAAGTTTTAGCCTGATCTAATCCGACCCTTTCAAGCGTTTCAACTGCTGTAACATTACGGGATTGTTGGAGAGCATATTGAAGGGTAATGTTTCCGAAATATGATTTATCCCAGTTGTAAACAGGAATATTTGTACCTGGATAGTTGTAAGGAGCATCTTTAAGCATGTATGCTGTTGAGTCATAGATGCCATACTCAAGTGCAGGAGCATAGTCTGTGATTGGTTTCATGGTTGAACCCCAGTCACGGTTGGTTTCCACTGCTTGGTTAATACCAAAGGATACGTTGCTTGATTGGTGACGAGAACCGAGTTGGGCAATGACTTTACCATTTGTGACATCCACGATTGTAGATGCAGCTTGGAATTCATCATCAGGATAGTTTACGTATTCATCTGTGTTATATACGTCCCAAAGGCGTTTTTGAACTTCTTGATCTACGTTTGTATAGACTTCCATTCCAGTTGTTAATAAGTTATAGCCTGTTTCTTGTTCTACTTGGTCAATAACCTCTTTAAGGTAGTTATCCAAATACTGAGGATAACTATTAACAGCTCTTAGACTTTGAAGTCCATCAGTAATTGGTGTATTGATGGCTGTTTCATATTGTTCAGCAGTGAGGTAACCATGTTTTTGCATCTCTGACAAGACGAGATTACGTCTTTCAAGCGCTTCTTCGGGATGTGAATAAGGATCGTATTGGTTTGGAGCCTGTGGCATACCTGCTAAGAGTGCTAGTTGCGGAATAGAAAGATCTTTTAGATCCTTGCCATAATAGTTCTCTGCAGCAGTCTGCATACCATAGTTACCATTTGACATGTAGACTTTGTTAATGTAGTAGGTCAAGATCTCCTGCTTGGTTGCAGTCCGTTCTAATTGAATGGCTAACCAGGCTTCTTGAACTTTACGGGATAGAGTTTGATCCGCTGTTGATGTTGAGAAGTAAGTTAACTTAATTAACTGCTGGGTCAAGGTAGATCCCCCTTGGAGTCCACCACTACTACTAAGATTACGTAGGAAAGCTCCAGCTATACGGATGCTATCAACTCCTCTATGGTTAAAGAAACGGTGATCTTCGATAGAGACAATCGCATTGACAAGGTCAGTAGGAATTTCACTACTTTGAGCGTTGACACGACGCTCAGCTCCTAAATCAGCGATAAGCTCATTTTTGCTGTCATAAATCTTACTTGAAGTAGTTGCAACAAGTTTACTCTCCGAAAGATCTGGAGCCTTGTTTGCATAGTATAGAAAGACACCACCACCAAGCAGGGACACTGCGATAAATAGACTTAGCAAGCAAATGCTGAGGTATTTAACGATGCGCAAGATAGTTTGTTTGTTCATATTGTTTTACCACCTAGTAAATGTTGTTTGACTGTATCAAGGTAAGGAATTTGTGGAAAAGCAGACTGCTCAATCACATAACCGAATTCTTTGATATAGTCAAGCGGCATAGATTTTTTCCCCATATCCTGATGATAAAAACGGATGAGGTCAAATGCCGGCAATAAATACGTTTCTTGATAAGAAGAAAAGTGAAGCAGGACAAAGCAAATCCCTTTTTGTTCAAGGACTTGTTCCATATGTTGAATCTGATGAGGATGGAAGTTTTTCATCGGAATAGCATGTTTTTGCTTGGTTTCCTTAGCTTCGAAATCGATGTAAAATCCCTCATAAACTCCTGAATAGTCGGTTGTAGATGCTTGTCTAAAATAAGCTTCGACAATTTTAGCACGACTACGCTGCGGATAATCTACACGGACAATCTGCACAGGAGTTGGTTTCTTATGGATGACAGCCAAACCGTGTGTCAGATAATAATCGTTTGTAGCATTGATCATCTTCTCAAAGGACATCCCACGATTTGCGAAATTTTTAGTTTGTGAAGTGGGCTGCGGCCTTTTTTTTGATGAAATTTTATGCGGATAGTTGACCATAGTTCTCCTTATTGGTACAATAACATCACTCTATTATACCATAAACGTAGACAGAAAGGGTGAAAAAATGCATACAGCCTTGATTTTAGGCTATTCTTCCTTTGATCTAGGATTATTTAATGACAAGGATATTCGTCTAAAAATTATCAAAAAAGCCATTCGTAGTGATTTAGAAAAACTAGCAGAAGATGGTCTCAAATGGCTAGTATTTACAGGGACATTGGGCTTTGAACACTGGGTTTTAGAGGTAGCCAAAGAAATGAAAGCTGACTTTGGTTTCCAACTAGCAACTATTTTTGATTTTGAAACTCATGGAGATAATTGGAATGAGGGAAATCAGGTTAAACTTAGTGAATTTAAACAAGTTGATTTTGTAAAATACGCCTATCCGAACTATGAACACAAGGGTCAATTACGAGACTATCAACTTTTCTTACTTGAAAATACAGATGGTGCCTATCTTTTTTATGATGAAGAAAATGAAACAAAACTGAGATATTTTTACGAACTGATGAAAAAGAAAGACAACTATGTTACAAAAAGATTAACATTTGAAGAATTGAATGAAGTAGCCCAAAATTTTTCCGAAAATTGAGCCTTTGACCTTGCTTTTTGTTTGCCTTTTTTTATATAATAATACTAGCAACTGAGAATGGAGAGAGACATGGCAAGTATTATTTTTACAGCGAAAGATATTTTTGAACAGGAATTTGGAAGAGAAGTACGTGGATATAGTAAAGCAGAAGTGGATGAATTTTTGGATGATGTCATCAAGGATTATGAAACTTATGCTGCACTAGTGAAGTCACTCCGTTTAGAAATTGCAGAGTTGAAGGAGGAATTGTCGAAAAAACCTCAAGTGACACCAGTAGCTTCTGAATCAGCAGAGCTTGGAAGTACGACTTCAATGACAAACTTTGATATTTTGAAACGTTTGAATCGTCTTGAAAAAGAAGTATTTGGCAAACAAATCTTGGATAATTCTGATTTCTAAGAATGATTTTATTGTGCAATTTTTGGATAATCGCGTGAAGAGAGTTTCTTTTCATGAGGAAAGTCCATGCTAGCACAGGCTGTGATGCCTGTAGTGTTTGTGCTAGGCGAAACCATAAGCCTAGGGACGAGAAATCGTTACGGCAGTTGAAATGGCTAAGTCTTTTGATAGGTCAGAGTAGGCTTGAAAGTGCCACAGTGACGGAGTCTTTCTGGAAACGGAGAGAGTGGAACGCGGTAAACCCCTCAAGCTAGCAACCCAAATTTTGGTCGGGGCATGGAGTGCGCGGAAACGAACGTAGTACTCTGACTGCTATCAGCTAGAGCTGCTAGTGGTAGACAGATGATTATCGAAGGAAGTGGTCCTAGTCACTTCTGGAACAAAACATGGCTTATAGAAAATTGCATATAGGTTGGGGCTGAGACATATTTCTCAACCTCATTTTTTAAAGTGAACAAAGAAAGATCTACAAAAGACTGAAATGAAACAAACATTTAATTTAATTGCGACTGCTGCAGCTGGTTTGGAAGCTGTAGTTGGGCGTGAGGTACGCGATCTTGGTTATGATTGTCAAGTTGAGAATGGACGAGTTCGTTTTCAAGGTGATGTGAAAGCAATCATCCAAACCAACCTGTGGCTAAGAGCTGCGGATAGGATAAAAATCGTTGTGGGAACTTTTCCTGCAAAAACCTTTGAAGAACTCTTTCAAGGTGTTTTTGCCTTAGATTGGGAAAACTATCTCCCACTTGGGGCCCGTTTCCCAATTTCCAAGGCTAAGTGTGTTAAGTCAAAATTACACAATGAACCGAGTGTACAAGCGATATCTAAGAAGGCAGTTGTTAAGAAATTACAAAAACATTATGCACGGCCAGAGGGTGTCCCTCTCATAGAAAATGGACCAGAGTTCAAGATTGAAGTTTCAATTTTGAAAGATGTGGCAACTGTGATGATTGATACTACTGGCTCAAGTCTCTTTAAGCGTGGTTACCGCACTGAAAAGGGTGGGGCTCCGATCAAGGAGAATATGGCAGCGGCGATTTTGCAACTGTCAAACTGGTATCCAGATAAGCCTTTGATTGATCCAACCTGTGGTTCTGGAACTTTTTGTATTGAAGCTGCTATGATTGCACGTAAGATGGCGCCAGGTTTGCGTCGTTCCTTTGCTTTTGAAGAATGGAACTGGGTCAGTGACCGCTTGATTCAAGAAGTCAGAACTGAAGCTAGTAAGCAAATAGATCGAGAGATTGAACTGGATATCATGGGCTGTGATATCGATGGACGCATGGTGGAAATTGCTAAGGCAAATGCCCAGGCTGCAGGAGTATCTGGAGATATTCTCTTTAAGCAGATGCGTGTACAGGATTTGCGTTCAGACAAGATTAATGGAGTTATCATCTCTAATCCACCTTATGGGGAACGTCTGTCAGATGATGCAGGAGTGACCAAACTCTACGCTGAAATGGGTGAGGTTTTTGAACCACTTAAGACTTGGAGTAAGTTTATCCTGACTAGTGACGAAGCTTTTGAAAGCAAGTATGGGAGTCAGGCTGATAAAAAACGAAAACTCTATAATGGTACTTTGAAAGTTGATTTATATCAATATTTTGGTCAACGTGTTAAAAGAAACCCCGTAGATTAGAAAGGAGTTGCCATGGATCCAAAGGATAAAAAAGAAGAAATTGTAGAACCTGAGGAAACCTCCCAAGAACCTCAGTTTGATTTTGAGGAAGCTAAGGATTTAACGGTTGGACAGGTTATTCGAAAAAATGAAGAAATTGAAGCAGGAGTGACTCCTGATGATTCCATTTTGGACAAATACATTAAACAACACCGTGAAGAAATCGAGGCTGATAAATTTACAAACATTCAGGCTAAGAAAGAGGAACTTCAAAGCTTAGATGATTTGCTTCAAGATGCCAAAGAAACGATTGAAGAAGAGGCAGAATCAGTAGAAGAAGTCTCTGAATCAGAGAAGTTTGATGAAGAAGAGGGAAAAGAAGGTCAAGAATTCATCCTCCCACCACTAGAAGAAACCTTGGTTATGGATAAAAACTTAGTGGAACCTGCAACGGAGGCCCTTGTGGTCGAGGATGATGAAGCTTTGCAAGAGGAACTTCAATCCCTGTCTCGCTCTTCTCAAGCAGAAGATGAACCACAGAACAAAAAAGTATGGTTTATCTTATCGGCAGTGGTAGCAGTTATTATTCTTATTTTAGGAAGTGGCTACTATGTCTACCGTCAAATCTCTCGCTCTTCACAAGAAATTCAGTCTCAATCATCTGATGCTGGCTTGGTGAGTAACCAGGCGATCCTAGATCAATTCAATAGTTTATATGACACTTTTTATACTGACCAAAATAAGACTGCTTTAAAAAACAGTCAATTTGGTCAATTGAGTCAGCTTAAAGCCCTTTTGGACAAACTTGAAGGGGCGAGAGAACATACTCTCGTTAAGTCAAAATATGATAGTCTTGAAACACAAATCAAGGCAGTTCAAGATGTCAATGCTCAGTTTGAAACCCCAGCTATCACTGATGGTGTCTTAGATACGAATGCTAAGGTTAAGGCAGATGCCAAATTTACCGAAGTTAAGACTGGTAATACAGAGATTGACAAACTGCTAGATAAGGCGATTAGCCTCGGTAAGAGCCAACTTTCAAGTTCTACAAGCTCAAGTAGTAGTCAAGCAAGTTCATCGAATCAAACAGAGTCAAGTTCAACTACTGAAAGTAATGCTAGCAACTCCACTAGTCCATCAACTTCCACTGGTGAATCTGCTTCGGCTAACAATATCCTTGATAGTGGATTATCAAGCGAAGGTGTTAATTTGCAAAGAAGCGCTAGCCGAGTGCCGTATAATCAATCTGCTGTAAACGATAGTAGTAATCCTGCCTGGACCTTTGCAGATGGTGTTCTGGAGCAAATCCTTGCGACCTCACGTGCGCGTGGCTACATTACGGGTAACCAATACATTTTGGAACCTGTGAATATTGTTAATGGTAATGGCTATTACAATCTGTATAAACCTGATGGAACCTATCTCTTTACTCTTAACTGTAAGACAGGATACTTTGTAGGAAATGGGTCAGGCCATGCGGATGACTTAGACTACTAGTCAAATTGTTATAAAATTCTTTCTTTTCACAGATAAACATGATAAAATAAAACATATTAAATAAGAGGAGTGTCACATGACAAAAGCTAACTTTGGTGTCGTAGGTATGGCCGTGATGGGTCGTAACCTTGCCCTAAATATCGAATCTCGTGGCTACACAGTAGCTATCTATAACCGTAGTAAAGAAAAAACAGAAGATGTGATTGCTTGCCACCCTGAAAAGAACTTTGTGCCAAGCTATGATATCGAAAGCTTTGTAAATTCAATCGAAAAACCACGTCGTATCATGCTCATGGTTCAAGCTGGACCTGGTACAGATGCGACCATCCAAGCCCTTCTTCCACACTTGGATAAAGGTGATATCTTGATCGACGGAGGAAATACTTTCTACAAAGATACCATCCGTCGTAATGAAGAATTAGCTAACTCAGGTATCAACTTTATCGGTACAGGGGTTTCAGGTGGTGAAAAAGGTGCCCTCGAAGGTCCTTCAATCATGCCTGGCGGACAAAAAGAAGCCTATGAATTGGTTGCCGATGTTCTCGAAGAAATCTCAGCAAAAGCACCAGAAGATGGCAAACCATGTGTGACTTACATCGGTCCTGATGGAGCTGGTCACTATGTGAAGATGGTCCACAATGGTATCGAGTACGGGGATATGCAATTGATCGCAGAAAGCTATGACCTCATGCAACACTTGCTTGGTCTTTCAGCTCAAGAAATGGCTGAAATCTTTACTGAGTGGAACAAGGGTGAATTGGACAGCTACTTGATCGAAATCACTGCTGACATCCTTGGACGTAAAGATGATGAAGGTCAAGATGGACCAATCGTAGATTACATCCTTGATGCTGCAGGTAACAAGGGAACTGGTAAATGGACTAGCCAGTCATCACTTGACCTTGGTGTACCATTGTCACTCATCACTGAGTCAGTATTTGCGCGTTACATCTCTACTTACAAAGAAGAACGTGTACACGCTAGCAAGGTGCTTCCAAAACCAGCTGCCTTCAAATTTGAAGGTGACAAGGTTGAGTTGATTGAAAAGATCCGTCAAGCCCTTTACTTCTCAAAAATCATTTCATACGCACAAGGTTTTGCTCAATTGCGTGTAGCTTCTAAAGAAAACAACTGGAACTTGCCATTTGCAGACATCGCCTCTATCTGGCGTGATGGCTGTATCATCCGTTCTCGTTTCTTGCAAAAGATTACAGATGCTTACAACCGTGATGCAGACCTTGCTAACCTTCTTTTGGATGAGTACTTCTTGGATGTTACTGCTAAGTACCAACAAGCAGTGCGTGATATCGTAGCTCTTGCTGTTCAAGCTGGTGTACCAGTACCAACCTTCTCAGCAGCTATTACTTACTATGATAGCTACCGTTCAGCTGACCTTCCAGCTAACTTGATTCAAGCGCAACGTGACTACTTTGGTGCTCACACTTACCAACGTAAAGACAAAGAAGGAACCTTCCACTATTCTTGGTATGACGAAAAGTAGGCCAAGCTATGGGGAAACGGATTTTATTGCTTGAAAAAGAAAGAAATCTAGCTCATTTTTTAAGTTTGGAACTCCAGAAAGAGCACTATCGGGTTGATCTAGTAGAGGAGGGGCAAAAAGCCCTTTCTCTGGCTCTTCAGACAGATTATGATTTGATTTTATTGAACTTTAATCTGGGAGATATGACGGCTCAGGACTTTGCTGAAAGGCTGAGTCGAACTAAACCTGCTTCTGTCATCATGATCTTGGATCATTGGGAAGACTTGCAAGAAGAGCTGGAAGTCATTCAGCGGTTTGCAGTTTCTTACATCTATAAGCCAGTCATTATCGAAAACTTGGTTGAGAGAATTTCAGCGATTTTCCGTGGACGTGATTTTATTGATCAGCATTGTAATCAGATGAAGGTGCCAACAGCCTACCGAAATCTGAGAATTGATGTTGAAAATCACACGGTCTATCGTGGCGATGAAATGATTGCTCTCACTCGTCGTGAATATGACCTCTTAGCTACACTCATGGGGAGTAAGAAAGTCTTAACTCGTGAACAATTGCTAGAGAGTGTCTGGAAGTATGAAAGTGCTACAGAGACCAATATCGTAGATGTCTATATCCGATATCTACGGAGCAAGATTGATGTCAAAGGTCAAAAGAGCTACATCAAAACAGTGCGTGGTGTTGGTTATACCATGCAGGAATAGAAAGCAGTTGCAGTTTTGTAACTGCTTTTTTTGATCTTTAAATAAACGAACATCTTTATCGAAAATTTCATGAGGCTAAACCTGTGCTGTCTATCAGTTTATTTTTAAACAAATTAGTTAGTCTTATCTGCCAGTTCAAAGCAAATTTTGAGTAGATTCTTGTTTTCTTAAATTTAATATATTGACGAAAGCAAAGACATTTGCTATAATCATTTTGGAGGATAAAAGAATGAAATTTTTGAAAAAATTGATGCAAATTGGACTAGCAGTCTTCTTCTTTGGTCTGTTAGCAACTAGTACAGTATTTGCAGATGATGCTGATTCAGAAGGCTGGCAATTTGTCCAAGAAAATGGTAGAACCTACTACAAGAAGGGGGAACTCAAAGAAACCTACTGGCGAGTGATTGATGGTAAGTACTATTATTTTGATCATGTATCAGGAGAAATGGTTGTCGGCTGGCAATATATCCCGTTTCCATCTAAAGGTAGTACAATTGGTCCTTACCCTAATGGTGTGAGATTAGAAGGTTTTCCAAAGTCAGAGTGGTACTACTTCGATCAGAATGGAGTGCTACAAGAGTTTGTTGGTTGGAAAGCATTAGAGATTAAAACTAAAGACAGTGTTGGAAGAAAGTACGGGGAAAAACGTGAAGACAAAGAAGAGAAGCGTTATTACACGAACTATTACTTTAATCAAAATTATTCTTTAGAGACAGGTTGGCTTTATGACCAGTCTAATTGGTATTATCTAGCTAAAACGGAAATTAATGGAGAAAACTATATTGGTGGTGAAAGACGTGCAGGTTGGATAAATGATGGTTCAGCTTGGTACTATCTAGATTCAGAAACTGGTATCATGCAAACTGGTTGGAAGCAAATTGGCAATAAGTGGTACTACCTCCGTTCATCAGGAGCCATGGCGACCGGTTGGTATCTAGATGGTTCAACTTGGTACTATTTAGATGCTGAAAATGGCGATATGAAAACAGGCTGGCAATATCTTGGTAACAAGTGGTACTATCTCCGTTCATCAGGAGCCATGGCAACTGGTTGGGTGAAAGATGGTTCAACTTGGTACTACCTAAATGCAAGTAATGGAGATATGAAGACAGGTTGGACCAAAGTAAATGGAAACTGGTATTATCTCAATTCAAATGGAGCAATGGTTACAGGTAGCCAAACTATCGATGGTAAAGTTTATAATTTCGCCTCATCTGGTGAGTGGATTTAATATTGGAGGACATATAAATGAAACTTTTAAAAAAAACTATGCAAGTTGGACTAACAGCATTTTTCTTTGGTTTGCTAGCTACTAATACTGTATTTGCGGATACCACAGGTGGCCAATTTGTTGATAAGGATAATAGAAAATATTATGTAAAAGATGATCATAAAGCAATCTATTGGCATAAAATAGACGGTAAAACTTACTATTTTGGTGGTAAAGGAGAAATGGTAGTTGGATGGCAATACTTAGAAATTCCTGGAACAGGTTATCGAGATAATTTATTTGATAATCATGGGGTAAAAGAAATTGGACTCCAACAAAGATGGTATTACTTTGGTTCGGATGGCGCTTTGCTAGAACAAACAGATAAACAAGTACTAGAGGCAAAAACGTCTGAAAATACAGGAAAAGTATATGGTGAACAATATACTCCATCTCCTGAAAAGAGAACTTATTATTTTGATAATGATTATGCCGTAAAGACAGGTTGGATTTATGAAGATGGTCATTGGTATTATTTAAATAAGCTAGGAAATTCCAACGACGATTCTTCTTATCCACTACCAATTGGTGAAATTGCTAAGGGTTGGACTCAAGATTTCCATGTTACTTTTGGCATTGACAGAAGCAAACCTGCTCCGTGGTACTACCTAGACCCAGAAACTGGCATTATGCAAACGGGTTGGCAATATCTTGGTAACAAGTGGTACTATCTCCGTTCATCAGGTGCTATGGCAACTGGCTGGTATCAAGACGGCTCATCTTGGTATTATCTTGACGCTGAAAATGGGGATATGAAAACAGGTTGGGCTTCTATCAATGGCTATTGGTATTACCTCCGTTCATCAGGAGCCATGGCGACAGGCTGGCTTCAAGACGGCTCAACTTGGTACTACCTAAACGCAAGTAATGGCGATATGAAGACAGGCTGGTTCCAAGTTAATGGTAAATGGTACTATGCCTATAGTTCAGGTGCCTTGGCTGTGAATACAAAAGTAGATGGCTACTACGTCAACTATAATGGCGAGTGGGTTCAGTAATGAAAACAAGCGATTGTGAAGGAAACAATCGCTTTTTTTGTGAAAATATAATAAAATAGAAAGGAATAAAGTTCTAAAATTTTATCTAGAAAAAGACGCTTTTCGTCTGATAGTAGGATTAAATGACAAAAGAAGTTGGTGTCGGTCAGGCACATAGTAAAATTATTTTAATAGGAGAGCATGCAGTGGTGTATGGTTACCCGGCCATCTCTTTGCCTCTTTTAGAGGTTGAAGTGACTTGTCGGGTGGTTCCAGCAGCGACACCATGGCGTCTGTTTGAAGAGGATACCTTGTCTATGGCTGTCTATGCTTCTCTCGAGTATCTAAATATCAAAGATGCTTGCATCCGTTGTCAAATTGACTCGGCTATTCCTGAAAAACGGGGGATGGGGTCCTCAGCAGCCATTAGCATTGCAGCCATTCGAGCGGTATTTGATTATTACCAAGCAGAACTTTCGCGAGATGTTTTAGAGATTTTAGTCAATCGGGCGGAGATGATTGCCCATATGAATCCTAGCGGATTAGATGCTAAGACCTGTCTTAGTGACCAGCCTATTCGTTTTATCAAGAATGTTGGTTTTGAAGAATTAACCATGGATCTATCAGCTTTTTTGGTCATTGCAGATACTGGTGTTTATGGCCATACTCGTGAAGCCATCCAAGTTGTTGAGAGCAAGGGCAAGGATGCCTTACCTTTCTTGCATGCGCTAGGAGAGTTGACCCAAGAAGCAGAAGAAGCAATAAAAACAAAAGATGCCGTGAAGCTGGGAGAGATTCTTACCAAAGCACATGGAAATCTAAAGGAAATTGGAGTTAGTAGCTCTGAGGCAGATGCCTTGGTTGAAACTTCCCTTGACCATGGTGCTCTCGGTGCCAAGATGAGTGGTGGTGGTCTAGGTGGCTGTATCATTGCCTTGGTTGCTAATGTCAGTCAAGCGCAAGAACTCGCAGAAAGATTAGAAGAGAAAGGAGCTGTTCAGACATGGATCGAAAGCCTGTAACAGTACGTTCCTATGCCAATATTGCTATTATCAAATATTGGGGTAAGAAAAAAGAAAAAGAGATGGTTCCCGCGACTAGCAGTATCTCTCTGACTTTAGAAAATATGTATACGGAGACAACACTTTCTCCATTACCAGTAGATGCAACCGCTGATTCCTTTTACATCAATGGTCAGTTACAAAATGAAGCTGAGCATGCTAAGATGAGTAAAATCATTGACCGTTACCGTCCTGAAGGAGCAGGTTTTGTTCGTATCGATACCAAGAACAATATGCCAACAGCAGCGGGTCTTTCTTCAAGTTCCAGTGGTTTGTCTGCCCTGGTCAAAGCTTGTAATGCTTATTTCCAATTAGGACTAGATCGTAAAGAATTGGCTTTGGAAGCTAAGTTTGCATCAGGTTCTTCATCTCGCAGTTTTTATGGCCCCTTAGCAGCTTGGGACAAGGATAGTGGAGAAATCTATCCTGTCGAAACTGACTTGAAACTAGCTATGATCATGTTGGTCTTGGAAGACCAGAAAAAACCAATTTCCAGTCGAGATGGGATGAAGCTATGTGTGGAGACTTCGACAACTTTTGATGAGTGGATTCGTCAATCTGAACAAGATTACAAGGATATGTTAGTCTACCTTAAAGAAAATGACTTTAAGAAAGTTGGAGATTTGACAGAAAAGAACGCCTTGGCTATGCATGCTACGACAAAAACTGCAACTCCATCCTTCTCTTATCTGACGGATGCTAGTTATGAGGCTATGGATTTTGTTCGTCAGCTTAGAGAACAAGGAGAATCTTGCTACTTTACCATGGATGCGGGCCCGAATGTCAAGGTTCTTTGCTTGGAAGAGGACTTGGAACATTTATCAGAACTTTTAGGTCAACGCTATCGCTTAATCGTTTCAAAAACAAAGGATTTGAGCCAAGATGACGATTGTTAAAACTTGTGGGAAGCTCTATTGGGCTGGGGAGTATGCCATTTTAGAACCAGGACAGTTGGCGCTAATAAAGGCTATTCCCATCTATATGACGGCTGAGATTAAAGCGTCTAATGTTTATCGACTCTACTCAGATATGTTTTCCTATAGTGTAGATTTGCGACCGGATTCTTCTTATACCTTGATTCAAGAAACAGTTGCCTTGGTGGAGGAATTTCTGACTGCCCAAGGAGTTGGCTTGCGTCCTTTTTCCATAGATATTCGTGGGAAAATGGAGCGTGAGGGCAAGAAGTTTGGTCTGGGCTCTAGTGGTAGTGTAGTTGTCTTGGTCATCAAGGCTATGCTTGCTTTCTATGAAAGACCTGTTGAAAGAGACCTTTTGTTTAAACTGGCTAGTGCTGTACTTTTCAAACGTGGAGATAATGGTTCCATGGGGGATATTGCCTGTATCGTTTCAGAAGACCTGGTCCTCTATCAGTCTTTTGAACGTGAGAAAGTGGCAGAATGGCTAGAAAAAGAAGACTTGCCAACTGTATTAGCACGTGATTGGGGCTTTTCTATTAGAAATGTTGAAACGAGCTTGAAATTTGATTTTATGGTTGGTTGGACCAAGGAAGTAGCTGTGTCTAGCCATATGGTCAAGCAAATCAAGGATAATATGAACTCTAGCTTTTTACAAGCTTCAAAAGAAACGGTAGCTAACTTGGTAAAGGCTTTGGAGGTAGGTCAAGAAGAAACCATTATTGACTTGCTGGAACAAGCCAGCCAACTTTTAGAAGGCTTGAGTTCAGACATTTACACACCTTCGCTCAGGCAATTAAAAAATGCCAGCCAAGACTTAAAAGCTGTTGCTAAGAGCAGTGGTGCTGGTGGTGGAGACTGTGGGATTGCACTTGGCTTTGACCAAGATTCGACCACATTACTGAAAAAACGCTGGGCTGATCTAGGAATTGAACTCTTATATCAAGAAAGGATGGGACATGACGACAAATCGGAAGGATGAACACATCCGCTATGCCCTTGAACAAAAAAGTTCTTATAATAGTTTTGATGAAGTGGAGTTGATTCACTCCTCGCTACCCTTATATGACTTAGATGAAATTGATCTTTCGACAGAATTTGCTGGTCGAAAATGGGACTTCCCCTTTTATATCAATGCTATGACAGGTGGGAGTGACAAGGGGAGAGAAATCAATCAAAAATTGGCCCAGGTGGCAGAGGCTTGTGGAATTTTATTTGTAACTGGTTCCTACAGTGCTGCTCTCAAGGACCCATCGGATGATTCTTTCTCAGTTAAAACTAGTCACCCTAACCTTCTTCTTGGAACCAATATTGGCTTAGACAAGCCTGTTGAATTAGGTCTGCAAACGGTCAAAGAGATGAATCCCCTTCTTTTACAGTTACATGTTAATGTCATGCAAGAACTACTCATGCCAGAGGGTGAACGTCAATTTAGATTATGGCAAAACAATCTGGCAGATTATGCGAATCAAATCTCGGTACCTCTTGTCTTAAAAGAAGTCGGCTTTGGCATGGATGTGAAGACTATTGCTAAGGCTTATGAGATGGGAATACGAACCGTTGATTTGTCTGGTCGTGGGGGAACAAGCTTTGCCTATATCGAAAACCGTCGCAGTGGGCAACGTGACTACCTCAATGATTGGGGTCAATCAACTATGCAAGCTCTCCTTAATGCCCAAGACTGGAAAGACAAGATGGAACTGTTGGTTAGTGGAGGAGTTCGCAATCCACTTGATATCATTAAATGCTTGGTCTTTGGAGCCAAGGCAGTTGGTCTATCACGTACTATGTTGGAGCTGGTTGAGAATTACTCTGTTGATGTTGTTATTTCCATTGTTGAAGGATGGAAGGAAGATCTACGTCTGATCATGTGTGCCCTTAATTGTGCAAGGATTGAAGATTTGCAACAGGTCGACTATCTCTTATATGGAAAATTAAAAGAAGCAAAAGATCAAATGTAAGGAAAGAGATCGGGATTATAGTCCCGGTCTCTTTATCATTCCTCAGACTGATGTGACTTTTGGGATTTGTGATAAAATAAAATAGAGAGGACGGTTACATGCGAAAATTCCAAATTTTTCTATTTATTGAATCTTGTTTATTGACAGGAGCTCTGATTATGATGGTATCAGAGCATTTTTCCCGTTTTCTACTGATATTGCTCTTGTTTTTACTGCTGATTCGATACTATACTGGAAGACAGGGTAATAACTTCATTTTAGTGGCGGTGAGCATCCTATTTTTATTTATCATCATGCTCAATCCCTTTGTCATTCTAGCTGTTTTTGTGGCTCTGATTTACAGCCTATTCTTGCTTTATCCTATGATGAATCAGGAAAGAGAAGAGACCAATCTGGTCTTTGAAGACGTTGTGACAGTGAAGAAGGAGAAAAATCGCTGGTTTGGAAATCTTCATCACTTCTCAAGCTATCAGACCTGTCGTTTTGACGATATCAATCTCTTTCGTCTTATGGGGAAGGATACCATTCATCTAGAGCACGTAATTTTGAGCAATCATGATAATGTCATCATCTTGAGAAAACTGGTCGGTACGACTAGAATTATCGTACCAGTGGATGTAGAAGTCAGCCTCAGTGTTAATTCTTTGTATGGAGATTTAACCTTCTTTGACCAGCCTAAGCGAGCTTTACGTAATGAGCAATTTCATCAAGAAACCAGTGATTATCTCAAGAGTCCAAAGAGTGTGAAGATTCTTTTGACAACTATGATTGGAGATGTTGAGGTGGTGAGAGGATGAAAAAACAGCCCTATATTTTAATCGGTCTCACCTCATTTCTCTTTGTTGCTTTTCTATTTCGAAGCATTTTTAAAGTTCTGGATTTGGAGTGGACTTCTCTCTTTCAAGATTTAGAAAAAACAGAAAAAGTCTTATTTCTGGCTTTAATGTTTAGTCTTGCCCTTGCTTTTTTATTAGTCCTATTCTGGACAATTGTTGACGAAATTTTAAGAAGAAGAATCCAAGCAAATCTCAAACGCCTCCTAGCTGGTAAAGATATTGAAAGTCTGGGAGATGCTGACTTAGACGCAAGTTTTAGAAATTTATCAGGAAAGCTTGGTTTGTTGACAGAAGCTATTCAAAAAGCAGACAATCAGGCCTTGGTCAAAGAAGAAGAAATTGTTGAAAAGGAGCGCAAGCGAATCGCACGTGACTTGCATGATACGGTCAGCCAAGAAATTTTTGCTGCCCATATGATTTTATCGGGACTCAGTCAACAAGCTTCCAAATTAGATAGAGAGAAGATGCAAACACAACTGCAAAGTGTGACTGCCATTTTAGAGACAGCTCAAAGAGACTTGCGCATTCTTCTTTTGCATCTACGACCAATTGAACTGGAACAAAAAAGCTTGGTGGAGGGGATTCAGCAACTCCTCAAAGAGCTAGAAGAAAAAAGTGAGCTGAAAGTAAGCTTTAAATATCAGGTAACTGCACTACCTAAAAAGATTGAAGAACATATTTTTCGTATTGTTCAAGAATTGATTAGTAATACACTTCGTCATGCACAAGCTTCCTGTCTAGATGTTTACCTTTATCAAACGGAAACGGAATTACAGTTGAAGGGAGCAGACAATGGTCGTGGTTTTCAGCTAGATGATGTTGATGAATTAAGCTATGGTTTACGCAATATCAAAGAACGAGTGGAAGATATGGCTGGGACTATACAATTATTAACAGCTCCCAAGCAAGGTTTAGCAGTGGATATCCGCATTCCCTTGCTTGATTTGGATAGATAAGAGGAAGTAAGATGAAACTATTATTGGTAGATGACCACCAAATGGTGCGTCTGGGTTTAAAAAGTTATTTTGAATTACAAGATGATGTAGAGGTTGTAGGAGAAGCAACCAATGGTGCGGAAGGGATTTCCATGGCCTTGGAGCTTCGTCCAGATGTGATTGTCATGGATATTGTCATGCCTGAAGTCAATGGGATTGACGCAACTCTAGCTATTCTCAAAGAATGGCCGGAGGCTAAAATTTTGATCGTGACTTCTTACCTAGACAATGAAAAAATCATGCCAGTCTTGAATGCTGGGGCTAGAGGCTATATGCTCAAGACATCAAGTGCTGATGAATTGTTCCATGCTGTTCAAAAGGTGGCAGCTGGAGAGCTAGCGATCGAACAAGAGGTGAGTAAGAAAGTAGAATACCACCGCAATCATATGGAACTTCACGAAGAATTAACTGCGCGAGAACGCGATGTTCTTCAACTGATTGCTAAGGGCTATGAAAATCAGCGCATTGCAGATGAGCTCTTTATCTCCCTTAAGACAGTCAAGACCCATGTCTCCAATATTTTAGCAAAGCTTCAGGTTAGCGACCGCACCCAGGCGGCAGTTTATGCCTTTCAGCATCACTTGGTAGGACATGAGGACTTTTAGAGGTGAAAGCAAGGCTCGCTTTTTCCAAAGCAAAATTTTTTCTTAGGGAGAAGAATTTTTAAGTTTTTCCTTAGTAAATCGAGGATTTTTAGTGAATTAAGAATATGAAACAATCTAGAAGCAAGCAAGAGTCTCATGAAGTCCTGAAAACTCATTTCTGACTTGAAAAAAGTCGTTACTATATGGTATAATGGACTGTATTAAAAAATTTTAAGGAGAAATGACAGAATGTCTGTATCATTTGAAAACAAAGAAACAAACCGTGGTGTCTTGACTTTCACTATCTCTCAAGACCAAATCAAACCAGAATTGGACCGTGTATTTAACTCAGTAAAGAAATCTCTTAATGTTCCAGGTTTCCGTAAAGGTCACCTTCCACGTCCTATCTTTGACAAGAAATTTGGTGAAGAGTCACTTTACCAAGACGTTATGAACGCTCTTTTGCCAAACGCTTATGAAGCAGCTGTAAAAGAAGCTGGTCTTGAAGTCGTTGCACAACCAAAAATTGACGTAACTTCAATGGAAAAAGGTCAAGACTGGGTTATCACTGCTGAAGTTGTTACAAAACCTGAAGTTAAATTGGGTGACTACAAAAACCTTGAAGTATCAGTTGATGTAGAAAAAGAAGTAACTGATGCTGATGTTGAAGAGCGTATCGAACGTGAACGCAATAACTTGGCTGAATTGGTGATCAAAGAAGCTGCTGCTGAAAACGGTGATACTGTTGTTATCGACTTTGTTGGTTCTATCGACGGTGTTGAATTTGACGGCGGAAAAGGTGAAAACTTCTCACTTGGACTTGGTTCAGGTCAATTCATCCCTGGTTTTGAAGACCAATTGGTTGGACACTCAGCTGGTGAAACTGTTGATGTTATCGTAACATTCCCAGAAGACTACCAAGCAGAAGACCTTGCCGGTAAAGAAGCTAAATTCGTGACAACTATCCACGAAGTAAAAGCTAAAGAAGTTCCAGCTCTTGACGATGAACTTGCAAAAGATATCGACGAAGAAGTTGAAACACTTGCTGAATTGAAAGAAAAATACCGTAAAGAATTAGCTGCTGCTAAAGAAGAAGCATACAAGGATGCAGTTGAAGGTGCAGCAATCGATAAAGCAGTTGAAAATGCTGAAATCGTAGAACTTCCAGAAGAAATGATCCACGAAGAAGTTCACCGTTCAGTAAACGAATTCCTTGGAAACTTGCAACGTCAAGGTATTAACCCTGACATGTACTTCCAAATCACTGGAACTACTCAGGAAGACCTTCACAAACAATACGAAGCAGAAGCTGAGTCACGTACTAAGACTAACCTTGTTATCGAAGCAGTTGCGAAAGCTGAAGGATTTGACGCTTCAGAAGAAGAAATCCAAAAAGAAATCGAGCAATTGGCTGCAGATTACAACATGGAAGTTGCACAAGTACAAAGCTTGCTTTCAGCTGAAATGTTGAAACACGATATCGCAATCAAAAAAGCTGTTGAATTGATCACAAGCACTGCAACAGTAAAATAATCTGAAAAGATAAAAATCCCACCGAATCGGTGGGTTTTCTTATGCTTTATTTTCCGAAAAACTCCTGCAGGTCTTCTTGGCTAATCCCAATCATGGCTGGGATACTAGACCAGTTGTCCTCGGTTAGGATGTAGGATTGTTCAGTGTCTGTTGAGATGGCAGTATCGGTTGCAAGTTGGTTTGTTTCCTCTGCATTCTCCATTAAGTCAGCGAAACGTTCAATTAGATAGGTCTTACGAGCTGTTCCGATATGTTGAGTTGCATAGTCAAAGGCCTGTAATTCACCTAGTAGGATCAGTTTACTTTTGGCACGAGTGATAGCAGTGTAGATGAGATTGCGCTCCAGCATTCGTTTGCTAGCACTAGTAATCGGAAGAATCACAACTGGAAACTCGCTCCCCTGAGACTTATGGATACTCATGGCATAGGCTAAGCGAATCTTGTACCATTCATTTCGAGGATAGGAAACCTCGTTACCATCAAAGTCGATGACAATTTCATCTTGCTTGGATTCGGTGTATTTTCCTGGAATCAAGTCTGTGATATAGCCTAAGTCTCCGTTAAAGACATTGACCTCTGCATCGTTGACTAGGTGAATGACCTTATCTCCTGTTCGATAGTGGCACTGAGGAGCTTCAAAGCTAAGCTGGTCTTTTTGTGGAGGATTTAGAAGGTCTTGCATGAGCTGGTTAATGGCATCAATACCTGCAGTTCCACGGTACATCGGGGCAAGAATCTGAATGTCACGAGCAGGGATGCCACTTCTGAGGGCAGCATCTAGGATTTTTTCAATGCTAGCAGGGATATGGTTACTAGCGATTTCAAAGTAGGAGCGGTCTGCTTTTTTCTGGGTAAAATCTGCAGGTAATATTCCCTGGCGAATCTGACTAGCAAGCGTGACGATGGTTGATTCTTCGCTCTGACGGTAGATTCTTTCCAAGCGTGTTTGAGGGATACTTGATATTTGGAGTAAATCTGCTAGGACTTGACCAGGATTGACAGAAGGCAGCTGATCGCTATCACCCACGATAAGGATTTTACTGTTAGAGGAGATGTTGGAGAAGAGCTGGTTGGCCAGCCAAGTATCTACCATGGAGAATTCATCCACGATGATAAAGTCAGCATCCAGATAATCTTCTAGATGGCTGGTGTCATCGTCTCCAGTCATGCCCAGGTGGCGGTGAATGGTAGCGCTTGGTAGTCCTGTCAACTCATTCATGCGACGGGCTGCGCGACCAGTTGGAGCGGCTAGGAGAATGGGCAGATTGCTCTTTTTTTTGAGATCCAGTCCTTCTAAGAGAGCATAGACAGCGATAATGCCGTTGATAACAGTAGTCTTACCTGTACCAGGTCCACCTGTAAGGATAAAGACCTTGTTTTGGATAGCATCGCAGATGGCCTGTTTTTGAATACTATCATACTCAATTCCCAGTTCTTCCTCAACAGTTGTGATATGGCCTTGAATAGTCTCTAGATCCTGTTTTTTACTTTGACCTTTTTCTAGGATTCTGATGAGATGACTGCGAATCCCTTCTTCTGCAAAAAAGAGGCTATTATCAAAGATTTTGGTATCAATCTGCTGGACTTTATCTTCTTCAATCAGATAAGCAAGTTCTTGGGCAACTTGACTCGGCTCTAGTTCGACTGGACGGGAGGATTCAAGAAGGTTGAGGGTTTGCTCCAACAAGTCTCTAGCTTCCATATAGGTATCTCCCGTTTCCATGCAACCTTGAAAGAGACTGTGGACGAGACCTGCACGGAAGCGTTCGGGAGCTTGACTCTCAATCCCCAATTCTTGGGCCAGTTGGTCAGCAATGGTAAATCCCAAGCCCTTGATATCCTCGACCAGTTGATAGGGATAATTCTCGACAATCTCTAGGGTTTCTTCCTTGTAAAAGTCTTGGATCTGAAAGGCTAGTTTATTTGGGATGCCGTAATTAGCCAGTTTGGCTAAGACCATCTCTGTTCCGTAATTAAGACGAAGAGTTGAGACGAAGGCTTCACGATTTTTAGTAGAGAGTCCAGAGATAGACTGGAGCTTGTCTGGATTTTCTAAAATTTTGTCAATAGTGTTTTCGCCGTAAATATCCACGATTTTCTGAGCTGTTTTGAGTCCAATTCCCTTAAAATGACTGCTGGAAAAATACTTGACCAAGCCCTTACTAGTCGGCTTGGCTCTCTCATAGCGAGTCATTTGTAACTGTTCCCCATACTTGGAGTGTTGGACGATTTGTCCCCAAAAGGTGTATTCCTCTCCTTCGATGATATCTGCCATGGTACCTGTGACGATGATTTCATAATCATCAAAGTCTTCAGCATTGGTATCATCAATATCTAGGAGCAAAATACGGAAAAAATTGCTGACATTTTCAAAGATAATGCGCTCAATGGTGCCTGAAAAATAAACTTCCATAAAATTCCTTACAATAGTATCTGAGAAAATTTATCCCAGATTTAGTCAAAATAGAATGAGAAGAGGCTGAGATGGATAATTCTCGGCCTCTTCCTAGTTTTTAAAATGTTCCGATACGCTTGAGTGGCCAGAAGCGGAATTTGGCTTCACCAGTGATATCTTTTGCCTTAAAGGTACCAACATGTCGACTGTCGCTAGATACCAGACGGTCATCACCCAGTAGGAGGTATTCACCCTCTGGTACAGTGAAGGTAAAGCTAGTGTTGTAATTAACATCTAGGGTAAAGGCCTGAGCCTTTTGAGCAATGGTTCTAAAGTATTCACCCTTTTTGCCGTCCCAACCAGTTCCAGTATAGGTGCTTTGGAGTTTATCTTCCTTGAAGCGCTTGAGGTAGTCCGCTAGATAAGGCTCGTCAGTTTCTTGGTCATTGATATAGAGCTTGTCGCTTTCGTAACGGATAGTATCTCCTGGCATACCGATGACCCTCTTAACGATATCCTTGTTTCCATCCTCCTCATGGGCAACCACGATATCAAAGCGATCAATAGGAAGATGTTTAACAACGAAAAGGACTTCTCCATCAGCCAAGGTAGGATCCATAGAATGTCCTTCTACACTGACATTCCTCCAGAGAAAGAGACGACTAAGGGCGATAAGAGTGATAATGAGGATAAAACTCCCCCACTCTTTTAAAAACGATTTAAAATATTTCATAATTTACCTTTCTAGCAGTTTTTTGGCTTTTTCAGTATTTTTAAAGTGTAGCTTGGCGCAGAAGTTGAGCCCCTGTATACCATAAGCACGAAGTATTTGGCTAGCTACCTTGTCAGAAGCTGTCCCAGCCCCACTTGGAAGTTGATAACCAAGTTCTCTCCCCAGATTTTCTAAATTTTCCAGAAAGAGATCACGCGCAATGATAGAGCTTACTGCGACTGCTAAGTATTTGTCTTCTGCTTTTTCCTCCAGACTAACTGGATTAGAAAAATGATTGGCTTCATTTTTTAAGTACTTCTCATAGTTTTGAGCACTAGTAAAAGCATCGATCACAATCTTTTCTGGCTGGACTCCCTTTTGGAGGAGGAGAAAAATCGCTTGATTATGCAGAGCTACCTTTACGGAAACGGCATTGTAGCGCTCCCCAATGACTTCATTATACTTACTTGGAGAAAGAAGAAGCGCTTGGTGCTGGATTCTCTCTTTAAGGAGAGGGGCAAGCTGACGAATCTTTTGGTCTGTCAGAGTCTTAGAGTCCCCAACACCTAGTTTTCGCAGAAAGTCATGCTGGTCAGGCGTAACAAAGGATGCTACTACAGCCAGAGCACCAAAGTAGGAACCATTTCCTACTTCGTCAGTTCCAATCATCGGAAAGTTTTGTCCACTAGCTACTGGGCTGACCTGATAACCAAAAAAGCTGGCGTAACGTTCAGCAGCTTCTCCTTGCAAGAGGACTTTTCCAGAAGTATAGATGGAAACACTTGCCTGTGGAAGCTTGAAAAAGTAGCGAATATAAGGATTTTTACTAGGAGTCAGTGCTTGTTCATATTTCTGAACAAAGGCTTGGATTTCCTTTTCACTCGGGGTTAATGTAATACTTGCCATAGTTCTTATTGTACCATAAAAGCCGTAGAATTGGTAAAAACTGACAAACTTAGTGAAATTTGGTATAATATCGTGAGGTGAATTTTTATGGCAAATTTAAATCGATACAAGTTTACATTCGGAAAAAAAACATTGACCCTTACAACTGAGCATGATAACCTCTTTATGGAGGAAATTGCCAAGGTCGCAACAGAAAAATATGAAGCAATCAAAGAGCAAATGCCTGGAGCGGATGATGAGACAATCGCTATTTTATTAGCAGTCAATAGCTTGTCAACCCAACTCAGCCGTGAGATTGAATTTGAAGATAAGGAACAAAAATTAGACGCCCTCCGTCATCAAGTTGTAGGGACCAAACAAAAGCAGAGCAAGATTGAGGACTCCCTATGATTTCCATCTTTCTTTTATTGGTTCTGGCTTGGAGTTTTTATATCGGCTATCGCAGAGGCTTGGTCCTACAAGTCTATTATCTCCTAGCTACAATCGTCTCAGCTTATTTTGCAGGGAATTTTTATCAGTCATTGGGAGAAAAATTTCACTTGTTGATTCCGTATGCCAATCCTCAGGAAGGGCAGGGGACTTTCTTTTTCCCGTCGGATCAAATTTTTCAACTGGACAAGGTCTTTTACGCAGGTATTGGCTATCTCTTAGCTTTTACCGTATTTTACTGCATCGGTCGTTTGATTGGACTCTTTTTTAACCTAGTACCAACCAAAAAGTTAGGTGGCAAATATTTTCGCATCGGTGCAGGAGTCTTATCAGTTGGAGTGACCTTATTTGTCCTTCAGATGATGCTGACCATCCTTGCGACTGTGCCCCTAGCAATCGTTCAAAATTCACTTGAAAATAGTCTAGTAGCCAAACATATGATTCAAAGTATTCCAGTGACTACCGACTTGATTAAACAACTCTGGGTAACCAAACTAATCGGATAAAAAGGGCGGGAATTATTCCTAGCCTTTTGTTTACAATTCCAAAAGTTAAGGAGACTTTTAAGAAAGCTTGAGAACTCGAGTACAGGGTTCCTAGGCTTATAACTAAGGAAAAGAAAATGAATAAAAAAATACTAGAAACATTAGAATTTAATAAGGTCAAGGCTTTATTCGAGCCTCATCTTTTGACCGAGCAAGGACTAGTGCAGTTGAAAGAACTTGCTCCGACTGATAAAGGAGACAAGATTAAGCAAGCTTTTGCAGAGATGAAGGAAATGCAAGAACTCTTTGTCGAACATCCTCATTTCAGCATGTCGGGAACAAAAGACATTGTTGCAACTAGCAAACGTTTGGAGATGGGTGCTGACCTCAACATCGAGGAATTTCTCCTTCTCAAGCGTGTCATATTTGCCAGTCGTGAGCTGAAGAATTTCTATGACAATCTTGAAAATGTACGTTTGGATCACCTGGCAAGTTGGTTTGAGAAACTTCATGATTTTCCACATTTACAGGGAAATTTACAAGCCATCAACGAAGCTGGATTTATTGAGAACTTTGCTAGTGAGGACTTGGCACGAATCCGTCGAAAAATCCATGATAGTGAAAGTCAAGTCAGAGATGTCTTGCAAGACCTTCTCAAGCAAAAGGCTCAGATGTTGACTGAAGGTATCATCGCAAGTAGAAATGGTCGCCAAGTTCTTCCTGTAAAAAATACCTATCGTAACAAGATTGCTGGGGTCGTTCATGATATCTCTGCTAGTGGTAATACTGTCTATATCGAACCGCGTGAAGTAGTCAAGCTAAGTGAAGAAATCGCAAGTCTTCGTGCAGATGAACGCTATGAGATGATGCGCATCCTCCAAGAACTCTCTGAAAGAGTAAGACCTCATGCAGCTGAAATCGCCAATGATGCTTGGATTATTGGACATTTGGACCTCATTCGTGCTAAGGTCCGCTTTATCCAAGATACGGAGGCAGTAGTACCTCAAGTATCTGAGGGACAGGAGATTCAACTTCTTCACGTTCGTCATCCCTTGGTGAAGAATGCTATCGCAAATGATGTGCACTTCGGCAAAGAATTAACAGCTATCGTCATCACTGGTCCCAATACTGGTGGTAAGACCATCATGCTGAAGACTTTAGGTTTGACGCAATTGATGGCCCAGTCTGGTCTGCCGATTCTAGCCGATAAGGGCAGTCGAGTAGGGATTTTCGAGGAGATTTTTGCAGATATCGGAGACGAACAATCCATTGAGCAAAGTCTGTCAACCTTCTCTAGTCACATGACTAATATCGTAGATATTCTTGGTAAGGTCAATCAAAACTCGCTCTTGCTACTTGATGAGCTTGGAGCAGGAACAGATCCCCAAGAAGGTGCAGCCCTTGCCATGTCAATCCTAGAAGACTTGCGTTTGCGGCAAGTTAAGACCATGGCAACCACTCACTATCCTGAACTAAAAGCTTATGGTATTGAAACGGCCTATGTTCAGAATGCTAGCATGGAATTTGATACAGCTAGCCTGCGCCCAACCTATCGCTTTATGCAGGGAGTTCCAGGACGAAGCAATGCCTTTGAGATTGCTAAACGTCTCGGCTTGTCAGATGTCATCGTAGGTGACGCTAGCAAGCAGATTAATCAAGACAATGATGTCAATCGTATTATTGAGCAATTAGAAGAGCAGACACTTGAAAGCCGGAAACGTCTTGAGAATATTCGTCAAGTCGAGCAAGAAAACCTCAAGATGAATCGTGCCCTTAAAAAACTTTATAACGAGCTCAATCGTGAAAAGGAAACTGAACTCAATAAGGCGCGTGAACAAGCTGCTGAGATTGTTGACTTGGCTCTGGCTGAAAGTGACGATATTTTAAAAAATCTTCACAGTAAATCTCAACTGAAACCGCACGAGATTATCGAAGCCAAAGCTAAGCTCAAAAAATTAGCCCCTGAAAAAGTTGACCTTTCTAAAAACAAGGTCCTCCAAAAAGCTAAAAAGAAACGAGCTCCAAAAGTTGGAGATGATATTATCGTTTTAAGCTATGGTCAACGTGGTACCTTGACCAATCAACTCAAGGATGGCCGTTGGGAAGCTCAAGTCGGCTTGATTAAGATGACGCTTGAAGAGAAAGAATTTGACTTGGTTCAAGCCCAGAAAGAAGCGCCAGTCAAGAAGAAACAAGTTAACGTCGTTAAACGTGCAGCAGGAAAAGGTCCACAAGCTCGACTAGACCTTCGTGGCAAACGCTACGAGGAGGCTATGGAAGCCTTGGATGCCTTTATCGACCAAGCTCTACTCAACAACATGGCTCAAGTGGACATCATCCATGGTATCGGTACAGGAGTCATCCGTGAAGGAGTAACCAAATATCTCCAAAGAAACAAGCAAGTCAAGAGCTTTGGTTATGCACCACAAAATGCAGGTGGAAGTGGCGCAACGATCGTAACCTTTAAGGGATAAAGCGAAAATAATGAGAATTTGAATAAAATTTTCTGAAAACAATTGACAAGTTCTGTTTTTTCTTGTAAAATAAGAAAAATTAAATACAACACCGAATGAAGTTTAATAGAAGTGGAAAATCGTTTGATTTTTCATGACTGTAAATGGACGGAACTCTGGAGAGACCGTAAAGGCACCGAAGGGGCAAGGCAGGCAACTGCTCAAACTCTCAGGTAAAAGGACAGAGCAATGATAGAGCGCTTTTTGGCATTTATCGATGCATTCCAGAGTACATGTTTTTAACATGTGCTCTTTCTTTTGGGGTTGAATAGATAGGAGAATGGTATGTTAAATTTGCTAAAAGAGCTGGATGCTCTGGTATGGGGACCACCCCTTTTGATCTTATTGGTTGGTACAGGGATTTACTTGACTCTTCGTTTAGGACTTTTACAAATTTTGCGTCTCCCTAAGGCCTTCCAGCTTATTTTTACCAAAGACAAGGGACATGGTGATGTTTCGAGCTTTGCTGCCTTGTGTACAGCCCTAGCAGCAACTGTTGGTACGGGAAATATCATCGGGGTGGCAACAGCCATCAAGGTGGGAGGCCCTGGTGCCCTTTTCTGGATGTGGATAGCAGCTTTTTTTGGAATGGCGACCAAGTATGCAGAGGGCTTACTGGCTATCAAATATCGGAGTAAGGATGAAAATGGCGCTATCGCAGGAGGACCGATGCACTATATTCTTCTAGGGATGGGAGAAAAATGGCGCCCTCTTGCAATCTTCTTTGCTATAGCTGGAGTATTGGTTGCACTTTTAGGGATTGGAACTTTTACCCAGGTTAATTCCATTACAGAATCCGTTCAAAATACGGCTAGTATTGATCCGACAATTACTGCGCTTGTTTTATCTATTTTCGTAGGGATAACAGTCTTTGGTGGACTTAAGTCCATTTCAAAGGTGTCAACTACAGTTGTTCCCTTTATGGCTATTGTCTATATCTTGGGAACCTTGACAGTTATTTTTGTTAATATTGAGAAAATCCCTGCAACTTTGGCCTTGGTCTTTACATCAGCTTTTAGTCCAGTTGCTGCACTAGGAGGATTTGCAGGAGCTAGTGTTCGGATGGCTATTCAAAATGGTGTGGCGCGTGGAGTTTTCTCGAATGAGTCTGGCTTGGGTTCAGCTCCCATTGCGGCTGCGGCTGCTAAGACAAATGAGCCGGTGGAGCAAGGTTTGATTTCCATGACAGGGACCTTTATTGATACTCTAATCATCTGTACCCTGACTGGCTTGACCATCTTGGTAACTGGTGTTTGGAGCGGTGATTTGAATGGTGTTGCTTTGACTCAGTCAGCTTTTTCTACGGTATTTTCTTTCTTTGGTCCAGCTCTTTTAACAGTTTTCTTGGTGCTTTTTGCCTTTACTACGATTTTGGGTTGGAACTATTACGGAGAGCGTTGTTTTGAGTTTCTCTTTGGTGTTCGCTTTATCTGGCTCTATCGTCTGGTCTTTGTTGCCATGGTCTTACTGGGTGGATTTATCGAGTTGGATATGGTCTGGATTATTGCGGATATTGTCAATGCCCTCATGGCACTGCCAAACTTGATTTCCCTCTTAGCCTTGTCTCCAGTCGTTATCGCTGAAACTAAGAAGTATTTTGATAAATAATGTAAGATTGATATTACCATTTATAGATAAGACTAGCATCTGTTTGTGAGATGCTAGTTTTTTCACTTCTAGAGCTAGTCTTTTATTTTATACTCAATGAAAATCAAAGAGCAAACTAGGAAACTAGCCGCAGGTTGCTCAAAGCACTGCTTTGAGGTTGTGGATAGAACTGACGAAGTCAGTAACATATATACGGCAAGGCGACGTTGACGCGGTTTGAAGAGATTTTCGAAGAGTATTATGTCATAAGATGAATGAAATTCAAGAGTACATCTTTTATGATACCCTTTATTTGCACTTTTATTTATTGTATAATAGTCAACATAAATCTGTTTTTGGTCTGATATGTCTTGTTTCATCTATATGCGAAAGAGAAATAAACAGGAGGTGTTTATGTCAAAAGATATTCAAAAATTAGTGATTTCACAAGGGATAGCGAATCTAGCAGATGTCTTTTTTAGAGTTGTTGTGATTGCAAATGTGTTTGTCTTATCTGGTTCGGTCATTTCAACCTCCCTAGTGCCAATTCTGATTGGTCTATCCTCCTTTTTAGCCAGTTTCTTAGTTCCATTAGTAACGAAGAGATTAGCTTTAAATCGTGTTCTTTTCTTGACTCAATTTGGTAAGACAATTCTGCTAGCGATTTTGGTTTTTCTACTCAAGTACACTGGAAATATCTCTATCCCTATTTTATACGCTATTGTCACTTTTATCTCCATTTTGGATGGTTTTGCAGCGCCAGTTTCCTATGCGATTGTTCCACGCTATGCAAGAGATTTAGCTAAAGCAAATGCAGCCATCTCAATGAGTGGAGAAAGTGTACAGCTAGTTGGTTGGGGCTTAGGAGGCTTCTTATTTGCGAGTCTGGGAATGAAGCCTAGCCTGCTCATTGTGCTATCCTTGTTTACAATTTCTACGATTTTGATGTTCGGTTTACCACTTGTCGAAAAAGAAGAGTTGTCCTCTGAAACAAGTCTTGAGACGCTCACAAAAGGTTGGAGACTGGTGGTTAAAAAATCAAGATTAGGCTTTATTGTCCAGGCTAATCTCTTAGAAATTCAAGCCAATGCTATCTGGGTATCTTCTGTTTTACTTGTTTTTGTGACTGAGATTTTACATCGGTCAGAAAGCTATTGGGGTTATGTCAATACAGCTTATTCCTTGGGGATTATCTTGGGAGGAGCTATTGTCTTCCGTCTAGCCGAGAAAGTTGTTACCCATAAATATCAGACTATGATCTTTTCTTTGTTAGCGACAGCACTAGTAACATTCTTGATATTGCTATTTCCAAATCCACCTATTTTCTTACTCCTATCTCTAGTAATTGGTTTTCTATCTCAAATCAAGGAAGTCCCTGAGAGTGTATTATTACAGGAATCGGTTGATGAGAAGGAACTTGTAAATGTTTACTCCGTTATTGAAGTTGTCTCTACCTTGGCCTTTTCTGCCTCTGTTTTTCTAATGAGTTCCATCACAGAATATTTTGGTGTATATACTGGTTTCGGTCTGGCTATATTCTGCTTGCTAGTAGAGTCCATCTTAGTTTTAAGAAACAAGCATCAGATAAATTAACAGTTATGATCACACATCTGGTGTGATTTTTTTGTTTTCATAAAGAAATTCTATCAATGCAATTTAAAATATATATTATGCAAGGTATAGATTCTGTGTTAGACTTATTGTCAACGAAAAGCTAATGAGTCATCAATCAAGACAAGGATTTGTTCAATAGGCTGATGAGATTTCGTAAGATTTTCGCAGAAATCATTCAATTATAAAACGAAAAGAGGTTCTCTTATGACAACATTTACAATCCACACAGTAGAATCAGCACCAGCAGAAGTTAAAGAAGTTCTTGAAACGGTACAAAAGGATAACAATGGCTATATTCCAAATCTTATCGGTCTTTTGGCCAATGCCCCAACAGCCCTAGAAGCTTACAGAACTGTTGGAGCTATTAACCGTCGCAATAGTCTAACACCTGTAGAGCGCGAAGTGGTGCAAATCACGGCAGCTGTAACCAATGGTTGTGCCTTTTGCGTCGCTGGTCACACAGCCTTTTCTATCAAGCAAATCCAGATGAATGATGACCTACTACAAGCCCTTCGCAATCGTACCCCAATCGAAAGCGATCCTAAGCTGGATACCCTAGCTAAGTTTACCTTGGCAGTCATCAATACCAAAGGGCGCGTAGGAGATGAAGCTCTTGGAGAATTTATTGAAGCTGGCTATACGCAAGAAAATGCCTTGGATGTTGTTCTCGGTGTTAGTTTGGCAACCCTCTGTAACTATGCCAATAACCTGGCTAATACACCAATTAATCCAGAGTTGCAACCCTATGCATAAGAGGAGGACAAAGTATGGGATTTTTTTCAGAAGAATTTTTAAGCTGGTTAGACCAGCACGCTGATGAAATTGACAAAAAATCATGTCAAGCTGGAGAAGAACTGATTGAGAAAATTGCTGCAGAAGGCGCCTTTCGTGTAGGGGTTCCCAAAGTTCTTGGAGGGCTAGGTGGAAATGATCAAGATGTTATCGATATCCTTGCTGAACTCGCTCAACATTCCTTAACAGCCTCCTTTATCTCATGGGGGCAACGAACTTTAATAGACAATATTCTACATACTGATAATGCTTATTTCAAAGAAGTTTACTTGGAAAAACTCTTATCAGGAGAATATGCAGGCGCTACGGCCTTATCTAATGCAGTCAAGTATCTATCTGACTTAGAAGAACTAAATGTTCGAATCCTTGAAGAAAATGGGAATTATTACCTAAAAGGACGACTTCCTTGGGTAACCAATGCACGTAGGGATCGCTTTCTTACTATTTTTGTAGCAGGATTTGCAGATGACCCGAGCAAAAGTTACGTAGTAGCCGTACCATCGGACGCAGAAAACTTTAGTCGTTCCGAAGATTTGGAATTTGTTTCTCTCCAAGGAGGGAATACAGCAGCTCTGACTTTTAACAAGGTATCTTTAAAGGAAGAGTGGATTCTATCGAGGGATGCTCATCAATTTTTAGCGCAAAACCGTCCAGCCTTTTTAGGCTACCAATTTGGCCTAGCCTTTGGTTTGGCTGAACGTTCACTCTCAGAAGTCGAAAAAGAATTGGGGAAACGAGGTGTCTTGAAGGAAGAATGGCAGCATCAGGTCGAACAGTTAGATGATATTCGACATTCTCTCTATCAAGGACTATCTGAAGAGTCCTATTTCGTTAGAAATCCGCGTGAGCTATTCCAGTTACGAATTGATATTGTTGATGTTGTTGCCCAAAGTCTCTTGTTAGAACTACAAGCTGGTGGCGGTAGAGGATACTTCAGTAAATCGACATCTGGTTTCATACGTCGTTGGAATGAAGGTGCCTTTTTACCAATTGTTTCTCCTAGTGCAGTGCAATTGCGACATATTCTAGCGACAAACTAAAAATAAAGAAAATAAAAACGAGGTTTATCTTTTTAAACTTCGTTTTTTAATACTTCATTTAAGCGCTTTTATGCTATACTGATAGTAATGTAATTTTCGGAGGTTGGTATGAAAAAACTCCCCTTAGCCTTTTCAGGTTGTTTGTTGGGATTAGCTGGTGCAGGCAATCTTATCTTAGATACCTTTCCATTTCTTTCTCGCTTCTTTAGTTTGTTAGGCTTGATTTTATGGTTTTATTTTTTAGTAAGTCACCTCAGTAACTGGCATGAGAGCAAGCAAGAATTAAAGAAAGCCCCTGTTTTGTCAGGAATGGCAACTTTTCCTATGGCAGGGATGATTTTATCGACCTACCTGCTACGAACCCTGCCAGTGACAATGAGCATTCTAGCCCAAGCTCTCTGGTGGTTTGCCTTTCTCATGGATGTTTATCTCATCTCATACTTTACAAAGAACTATGTTTTGGTTAAACTAAGGGCCAGTGCAACACCGACTTGGACGGTTCTTTATGTAGGGATAGCAGTAGCAGCCTTGACTTATCCAGTAGTTGGGATTATAGAGATTGCCTATGGAGCTTGGATTTTTGGTTTTATCTTAACCCTTTGTCTTTACCCTCTGATATATCAAGATTTGAAGAGTAATCCATTACCACGGGCTTTACTGGGGCAAGAAGGAATCTATTGTGCTCCCTTTTCTCTACTGTTGGCCGCACTCGTTCGGATCGGAGGTTCAGGACTTCATGGCTGGATTTTGCTAGTCATGATCCTTGCCTCACAGACTTTCTTTTTCTTTGTCCTCAGTCGTTTGCCAAGGATCTTAAAACAGGGATTTCAACCAGCTTTTTCAGCCCTAACCTTCCCAACTATCATCACAGCAACTTCATTGAAAATGGCCCAAGGCATCCTGCAGTTTCCAGTCCTAAACCTTCTCGTTTGGTTAGAGATTATCATTTGTTTAACAATTCTTGTCTATGTATTAGTAGAATATATGCGGTATTTAAGGAACTAAAAAAGCCCCTAGCACTGAGAAGTGTTAGGGGGTGTTCTTTCTGTTAGGCTGATAGCTATTTTAAAACCAACAATCCAAGCAGTTTCTTACTTCTCCTTGTGCAACGATAGAAAGCTGTAGACCATAGTCCCAAAGATTGCTCCAATACTAAGACCAAAGACCAGTAAGGGGATCATTATCTCTGTTTGGATGATTTTTTCCAAGAAAGTTGACAGGGGCATCTGCTGAACGAAGAGTTTATGAAAGAGCAACAGAGCAAATAAGCCAATCTCAATACTTATAAATACCAACCAACTACGAACTTTTATTTGGCGTTTGCTGTAGGTTTTGTAGATGATTTCTGATTTGTCATCCTTTTCAAGACGAAGCTCTTGTACGGCTCTTTGAGCTTTTATACTCATGAACAGAATGAGTCCAAAATAGATGTAGGGCATAAGCGATCGAACAATTTCTATAAAGCGTCCGAACAAAATATAGAACAGGAAGAGAAAGAAGGAAGAGTAAAAGATTTGGACCATGGAACGGGCGCAAGCCTTGTAGATAACCTCTTGACGGCATTCGTCAAAAGGCCCTTGTATATGAAAGAAATTTCGAAGTAAGCGAGTTGTTAAGTCTTCTTTTTTCATGGTAGGGACCTCTTAATAACATTGTTTTTGATTAACTTCTTTAAAGAGTTGATAGAGAGTATAGAAGTAGACTAGACTAAAAACAATACAGATGGTTAGAAATAGTAGATATCTCCAATCCATAGAATTCGTTATCAGTTGTGGGAGAGATACGAGAATAAAGCAGAGAGATGCGTTTAAGAGGCGTCTTTTTTTTGATTTGATTTTCTGAAATCTTTGTCCTTTGTTCAAGACAGGAAGGGCTAAGAGGAAGATAATCAGAAAAGGACGCGTAATTTGGCCATAAACTAGGAAAACTGTCATAAAGATACTGATCAAAATATGGCTGAGAATTAAAGTTATTAGTGATTTCATAAGTTTCCTCCTAATCGTCGTCCTGATCTTCCTTGGCTTTTTGAATGCGAAGAGTGACGACAATATGGACTGTTAATCCGAAAAAGAAGGCTGCAACGATGGTTGACAAAATACTTCTTGTATTCAAAAGAGCGGTAAGATAGCTTTTGCTATCATCCATTAGGATATGGAGAAGTGGTATACCAAAGAACATAAAGACTCCATAGAAAAGTCCAGCTTTAAGGCCAGGATTACGTAACTGTTTCTTTTCCTTCTGGCTCAACATATCAGGATCGATAGCAGCAATACCAGTTTTTTTAGTTTGACTAGTGACATAGAAAGCACAAACCATGGAAATCAGAAAAATAATGATTGGATATCCAAAAGCGACTACTTGGGGATATCTAAAAGCAAGGACAAAGGGAATAAGATTGCCTAAAGTCATCAGGTAAAAGAGAATCATAAAGACTTTATTTCCAATGTGCTCAGCCTCGCGTCGTTTGTGTTCATCAAGGGGGCCTGAAATGCCATAGATACGTTTGATCAGTTTTTCATTGAGGGGTTCTTTTTTCATTTTTCTTCTCCATTTTTAAAAATCATCCTCCCAAAAGAGACTGTTGAGGTCAGTTTGGAGGCTGCGGGCGAGATTGAGACAAAGTTCCAGGGTGGGATTGTACTTGTCGTTTTCAATCATGTTGATAGTTTGCCTAGAGACACCGATATCCTTGGCAAGTTCGAGTTGGGACTTGCCAAGTTCCTTGCGAAATTCTTTTACACGATTCATGCTTCCTCCTTTTTATTTATGTCACATATATTTGACTATAGTATATTCTTTTGAAAATAAAATGTCAACTATTTTTGACATATTTTTAAGAGAAAGTTGATAAGAATATTTCCGTTATAAAATCTTCTAGTAATTTTATGCTATAATGAAGAAAAGTAAAAAATATAAGAGTGGATTGAATAAACCGAAAGCTATCCACTAAAGAAAGAGCAGAAAATGAACCATAAGATTGCAATTTTATCAGACATACATGGCAACACGACGGCCTTAGCTGGAGTACTTGAGGACGCTAAAAATTTGGGGGCGACTGAATATTGGCTTTTGGGAGATATTTTTCTTCCTGGGCCGGGAGCAAATGACTTGGTGGCTCTTTTGAAAGACCTACCCATTACAGCATCCGTTCGAGGGAACTGGGATGATTGTGTTTTAGTGGCTTTAAGTGGGCAATATGGTCTAGAAGATCCCGAAGAAATTCAGTTTCTCAGGATGACTCAGTATCTGATGGAGGACCTAAAGCCAGAGCATATTGATTGGTTGAGAAATCTGCCTATGGTAGCCAAGAAAGAAGTTGAAGGTTTGCGTTTTTCTCTTTCTCATAATTTACCTGAGAAAAATTATGGTGGTGATTTGCTGGTTGAAAATAATACCGAAAAATTTGACCAGTTACTTGATGAAACTACTGATGTAGCCGTTTATGGGCATGTCCATAAACAGCTCCTACGTTATGGTAGCCAAGGCCAACAAATCATCAATCCAGGTTCGATTGGTATGCCTTATTTTGACTGGGGAGGGCTGAAAAATCACAGAGCTCAGTATGTCTTGCTTGAAGTTAAAAATGGTGAATTGGTCAATATCCAATTTCGAAAAGTTGCCTATGACTATGAAGCAGAGCTAGAATCAGCTAAGACCAAAGGCCTTCCTTTTATCGAAATGTATGAGGAATTACGACGTGAGGACAACTATCAAGGCCATAATAGAGATTTGTTAGCTAGTTTAACTGACAAGCATGGCTATGTAGAGGATGTCAAGAATTATTTTGATTTTTTGTAAGAGTTGCTTTAACTAACAAATACTAAATAAAGAGTCTGGGACAAAAGTCCTAGCCTCTTTTTGATGTTGGATTGTCGAGCAAGACGCAGTGGTTGAGTGGGCTCTACTACACTGATTTCATCAGCTTTTACAGCCCTACTCAACTGTGCGGAGGTGGGACGACGAAATCGAATTCTAACGAATTACCGATTTCTGTCCCACTCTCTTTTAATATTTCTTATTGTAATTGAGATTGATCTGGTAGGTAAGAACCCCCTAGATAGGTGTTACTGAGTTTTTCAAGAGTTTCGTCTTGGTAGAGTTCTTTGAGAACATTGTCAAATTGTTCTTTAAATTCTTTTTCATCGCTTGCAAATATAATTTAGTTGTTTGGATTATCATTGCTTTCCACGTCGACTACGTTCAAGTCTAAACCTCGGTCTTGGATAATTTTTTGAACATTTTCGATAGACTTAATATAGATTTTAAAAATAGTGAACTCAATGAGCTTTTTAGCTTCAATAATTCGGTAAAAATTTGACAATAAAATTATTTTATTTTAAAATATAGGTATCATAAAACTATTTAAAGGAGATAGTCATGAAAAAACTTCTTACTGCGGGCCTTGTGCTCTTATCAGTTGCAACTTTAGCAGCTTGTGGAAATAAATCTTCTGATTCTGCAAGTAAAGCTTCAAGCTCGACTGAACAAACATCAGCTTCATCAAAAACAGATAACTCAAAGACAAACACATCTGAAGTTACTCTTCTAACAGATGAAGAAATCGACAAGGCTAAAACAATTGGAGATATGAAAACTCTTTTTGGTAAGTTGATTGACAACTATAAGAAATATGTTGAAGAAATCGGTGACAAAGTTCCTGAGGCTGAAAAAGATGTTTATAAACAACAAGTAGAGCCTGCTCTTAACTCACTAGAGACTTCAAGAAAAGCATTTAATGATGGCTTGTCAAGCGCAGGTTCTGACGATACAGAAATGCCAGAAGAATCACGTACTGTCTTTCTCCAACAGTTGAAGACTGCACGTGATGCTATGACACAAGCGATTGAGGCTGCAAGTAAAGTTGTATCAGGGCAATGATATGAGTAAAGAGAGTGGGACAGAAATCGGTAATTCGTTAGAATTCGATTTCGTCGTCCCACCTCCGCACAGTTGAGTAGGGTTGTAAAAGCTGATGAAATCAGCGTAGTAGAGCCCACTCAACCACTGCGTCTTGCTCGACAATCCAAAGACAATTGAGAGGATAGGACTTTTGTCCCAGCCTCTTTTTCTTGTGCAAAAAATTTTTACTATAGATAGCAACTAAATCGAAAAGTATGTAATTCCTGATTAAGAGTTGGGATAAAGATCTCTACATTATGAAAAAACTCTGCAAGCTCTTTCAAAATATGGTAAAATGGAAGCAGTAGAAATAGAAAAGGAAATCGATTATGAAATTTCTTGAATTAAATAAAAAACGTCATGCGACTAAGCATTTTATCGACAAACCAGTTGATCCTAAAGATGTGCGTACGGCTATCGAAATCGCAACCTTGGCACCAAGCGCCCACAACAGCCAACCATGGAAATTTGTGGTGGTTCGTGAGAAAAATGCTGAGTTGGCAAAACTCGCCTATGGATCAAACTTTGAGCAAGTAGCATCTGCCCCTGTAACCATTGCCTTGTTTACAGATACTGACCTAGCTAAACGAGCTCGCAAGATTGCCCGTGTTGGTGGAGCAAAGAACTTCTCAGAAGAACAACTTCAGTACTTTATGAAAAATCTTCCAGCAGAGTTTGCGCGTTACAACGAACAACAAATCAGTGACTACTTGGCTCTTAATGCTGGACTTGTTGCTATGAACTTGGTCCTTGCTTTGACTGACCAAGGAATCGGATCAAACATTATCCTTGGTTTTGACAAATCAAAAGTCAATGAAGTCTTGGAAATTGAAGAACGCTTCCGTCCAGAGCTCTTGATTACAGTGGGATACACAGATGAGAAGTTAGAACCAAGTTACCGCTTGCCAGTAGATGAAATTATCGAAAAAAGATAGGAAGTAAAAATGACAGTTATTGATTTTACAGCAGAAGTAGAAAAACGCAAAGAAGCCCTCTTGGCTGACTTGTTCAGCCTTTTGGAAATCAACTCAGAACGCGATGACAGTAAGGCAGATGCGGAGCACCCATTTGGACCTGGTCCAGTAAAAGCTTTGGAGAAATTCCTTGAAATCGCAGACCGTGATGGCTACCCAACAAAAAATGTCGACAACTATGCAGGACATTTTGAGTTTGGTGAAGGGGAAGAAGTTCTCGGTATCTTTGCCCACATGGACGTGGTGCCAGCAGGTAGCGGATGGGACACTGATCCTTACACACCAACTATCAAAGATGGTCGCCTCTATGCGCGTGGAGCATCAGATGACAAGGGCCCAACTACAGCTTGTTACTATGGTTTGAAAATCATCAAAGAATTGGGGCTTCCAACTTCTAAAAAAGTTCGTTTCATCGTCGGAACTGATGAAGAGTCAGGTTGGGCAGATATGGACTACTACTTTGAGCATGTAGGACTTGCAAAACCAGACTTTGGCTTCTCTCCAGATGCTGAATTCCCTATCATCAATGGTGAAAAAGGGAATATCACAGAATACCTCCACTTTGCTGGTGAAAACAAGGGTGCAGCTCGTCTTCACAGCTTCACAGGTGGTTTGCGTGAAAACATGGTACCAGAATCAGCAACAGCAGTCGTTTCAGGTGATTTGGCTGACTTGCAAGCTAAACTAGATGCCTTTGTTGCAGAACATAAACTTAGAGGAGAACTCCAAGAAGAAGCTGGCCAATACAAGGTGACCATCATTGGTAAATCTGCCCACGGTGCTATGCCTGCTTCAGGTGTCAATGGTGCGACTTATCTTGCTCTCTTCCTCAGCCAGTTTGCCTTTGAAGGACCTGCAAAAGACTTCCTTGACATTGCTGGAAAGATTCTTTTAAATGACCATGAAGGCAAAAACTTGAAAGTTGCTCATGTGGATGAAAAGATGGGAGCTCTTTCTATGAATGCTGGTGTCTTCCGCTTTGACGAAGCAAGTGCTGATAATACCATTGCCCTCAACTTCCGTTATCCAAAAGGAACAAGCCCAGAGCAAATCAAGTCAGTTCTTGAAAACTTACCAGTTGTTTCAGTTAGCTTGTCTGAACACGGACATACACCTCACTATGTTCCAATGGAAGATCCGCTTGTCCAAACCTTGTTAAATGTTTATGAAAAACAAACAGGTCTTCAAGGTCATGAGCAAGTTATCGGAGGCGGAACTTTCGGACGTCTCTTAGAGCGTGGTGTAGCCTATGGTGCTATGTTCCCAGATTCTATCGATACTATGCACCAAGCCAACGAATTTATCGCCTTGGATGATCTCTTCCGTGCAGCAGCCATCTACGCTGAAGCTATCTATGAATTGATCAAATAATGATATAGAAGTCTGAGATTTAATGCTTAGACTTCTTTTTGGAGGAGAAAATGTCTCAAATTGAAAGAATCAAGCAAGCTATTATAGAGGATCCACAGAATGCCAGCTATACTGAGCAAGGCATCCAACCTCTTTTTGCAGCACCAAAGACTGCTCGAATCAATATCATTGGTCAAGCGCCTGGTCTCAAAACCCAAGAAGCAGGACTTTACTGGAAGGATAAAAGTGGGGATCGTTTGCGAGAATGGTTGGGTGTGGATGAAGACACGTTTTATAACTCAGGTTACTTTGCAGTCATGCCTATGGATTTCTACTTTCCAGGTCATGGAAAATCGGGTGACCTGCCACCTCGTCCAGGTTTTGCAGAAAAATGGCATCCAGAACTCTTGAAGGAATTGCCAGATATTCAATTAACACTCTTGATTGGTCAGTATGCCCAAGCTTACTATCTACATGAGAAAGTTAGTGGCAAGGTGACAGACCGTGTGCATCGATTTAAAGATTATTTGCCTGATTATTTCCCTCTGGTACACCCATCACCACGTAATCAAATTTGGATGAAAAAAAATCCTTGGTTTGAGGAAGAAGTGGTTCCAGAATTACAAGCATTGGTACAAAAGATTATTCATCAATAAAGGAGAAAAAGGATGGATGCTTATCAACAAGTCTCTAATAAGTTGCAAGAGTTGCGGATCATATATGATGTGGTGGCTCATCCACCTGCATTCACGACAGAGCAGGCAGATAGCTATATAAAAGGATTGAAAGGGGTTCGGACCAAGTCCATGTTTTTGACCAACAAAAAGAAAACCCAGTATTATCTGCTTATCATGGACGACAAGAAACGATTGGATATGGATGACTTTAAAGTTCAAGTGGGAGCCAATCGGATTCGCATGGCCTCGTTAGATTCCTTGGCTGAGAAAATGAACCTACCAGCAGGAACAGTTTCACCTTTTGGTTTGTTAAATAACGAAGAGAAAGACATTCATGTTTATTTTGATAAGGACATTGTTTCAGAGGATGTCATGACCTTCCACCCTAATACCAATGAAAAAACGATTTTTATTAAAACCCAAGACTTGTTTCGATTTTTAGAGTCAATTGGATTTACCTATGAGGTAGTAACCTTGCCTTAATGCCATTATAAAGGAGAAATGATGAAAGAAATTACTTTTAACAATTTTTACCAGCTTTATCAGAAAGAGTCGCTTTCTGTATTGGATGTGAGAGAAGTAGAGGAATTTGAGGCTCTTCATTTAGAAGGTGCTCGTAATTTCCCTCTTAGTCAACTGGCAGATACTTATGAACAACTAGATAAAACCCAGCCTTACTATGTGATTTGTAAGTCTGGTATCCGTTCAGCCCATGCCTGTCAATTTTTAACAGAAAAGGGCTATGATGTCATCAATGTCCCTGCAGGTATGGATGTTTTTGAATAATACTTAAATTCCTAGGGGAAGATAGTTTTCTCCTAGGAATTTTTAGAGCAAAACATTCAGAAAATTGAAAACATTTTAGATTTATTTCGTGACAGCCTTTTCATGCTTTTAATCATGGTATACTATGTAAGTATTTTATTTTTTATAAGGAGAGTTTATGGCTAAAAAAGGTGCTTTAACAGGGTTACTCCTGTTTGGAATATTTTTTGGTGCGGGTAACTTGATTTTCCCCCCTACCCTAGGTGCTCAATCTGGGGAACACTTTCTACCTGCTATTGCAGGATTTGTACTTTCAGGTGTCGGACTTGCCGTCTTGACCTTGATCATCGGGACCTTAAATCCTAAGGGATATATCTATGAGATTTCTAAAAAGATTTCCCCTTGGTTTGCAACGATTTATCTAGCAGTTTTGTACTTGTCGATTGGTCCATTCTTTGCCATTCCACGTACTGCAACAACTTCTTATGCAGTAGGGATTAGTCCCCTCTTGGCAGATGCTGACAAAGGTCTAGGCTTGATTGTCTTTACTCTTATCTACTTTGTTGCAGCATACCTAATCGCGCTGAATCCTTCAAAGATTTTGGATCGTATCGGTCGTATTTTGACTCCAGTTTTTGCCCTCTTGATTATCATCTTGGTAATCCTTGGAGCCTTCAAATATGGTGGAAATGCTCCACAAGCAGCTACCGAGGCTTATCAGGCTTCAGCATTTGGAGCAGGATTCCTTGAAGGATATAATACTCTAGATGCTCTTGCTTCTGTTGCCTTCAGTGTAATCGCGGTTCAAACCTTGAAACAACTTGGATTTTCAAGTAAAAAAGAATATATCTCAACCATTTGGGTAGTCGGAATTGTCGTAGCACTTGGCTTTAGTGCTCTATACATTGGCCTAGGTTTCCTTGGAAATCACTTCCCAATGACAGAAGAAGCGATGAAGGGTGGAACTCCAGGGGTTTATATCTTGTCACAAGCGACCCAAGAAATCTTTGGTTCAACAGCTCAATTATTCCTAGCAGCCATGGTAACAGTAACCTGCTTCACAACGACTGTAGGGTTGATTGTTTCAACTGCGGAATTCTTTAACGGACGTTTCCCACAAATCAGCTATAAGGTTTATGCGACTGTCTTTACCTTGATTGGTTTTGCAATTGCCAACCTTGGTCTTGATGCAATCATCAAATATTCTATCCCTGTCCTAGTTATCTTGTATCCAATTACCATTGTGATTGTTATGATTGTGATTGTGAACAAGTTTGTACCACTTTCAAAACCAGGCATGCAATTGACGATGGGACTGGTAACAGCTATTGCAGTAGCTAGTGTCTTGGGAAGTTCATTTGAAGTGACCTTCCTTGCCAATATTGTGAATGCTCTACCATTTGCTAAGGCTTCATTGCCATGGTTAGTACCAGCGATCATTGGGATTTTACTTTCTCTTGTTCTTCCTAACAAACAAGAAAGCGAAACTTTTGAAATGGAATAAAAAAATGAGAGTGGGACAGAAATCGGTAATTCGTTAGAATTCGATTTCGTCGTCCCACCTCCGCACAGTTGAGTAGGGCTGTAAAAGCTGATGAAATCAGCGTAGTAGAGCCCACTCAACCACTGCGTCTTGCTCGACAATCCACAGACAATTGAGAGGCTAGGACTTTTGTCCCAGCCTCTTTTATATTCTATAAATCTTAGTCGGTTTTTTCAGTAAATCCGAGTTCAGTTAGCAATTTTTTAGAAGCAGCAAAACTGATCGTTTTCCCAACCCCAGAATATTCTTTAGGGAAGGCTTTTCTGAGTTCATCAATATCAGCGACTGTAAAGTCAAATTCTGCATCTTGAACGACTTTCCCATCTTGAATTTCAATAGTCTGGCGAACACCCTGGATGCCATTATAGCCTTTGTAGGTTTCTTCAACCAAGGTTTTAAGTTCTTCTGGTGTTTTGTTGTAAGATTCTGGATCATAGATATTATGACCTGATTGTTTCAATACTTTGTCTCCTTCAACACTATAAGTCAGGGTAGAAGTAAAGCTAGGACGAGTATCATTGACAAAGGTAGCAGTTTTTACCTCAGCTTTTGTTTCTGAGTTTTCAAGCGTGGTTTTTTCCTCCTTATTAGGGCTAGAGGAAGTAGTTGTTGATTGTTTAGAACATCCTAACAAGACAAGCAAAGATAGAACTAGACAGAGGCTAGCTTTGAAATATTTCTTCATGTCTCTTTTCCTTTCATCATAAATCTAATATCATTATAGCACAGCCATTTTTTGGAATCAAAGTATTAGGTGTCGTTCTTTTTTACACATATTCAGATGGGAAAAGTGATATAATGGTAGGAAGAGGTGAAGAAATGAATCAAACTGTAGAATATATCAAAGAACTTACTGCTATCGCGTCGCCAACAGGTTTTACCCGCGACATTACGAATTATTTAGTTGAGACACTTGAAAAGTTAGGCTATCAACCTGTCCGTACTGCTAAAGGTGGTGTCAACGTTACTGTTAGAGGTAAAAATAATGAGCAACAACGTTATGTAACTGCCCATGTGGATACCCTGGGAGCTATCGTTCGCGCTGTTAAACCAGATGGTCGTCTTAAGATGGACCGTATTGGTGGCTACCCTTGGAATATGATTGAAGGCGAAAACTGTACGGTTCATGTAGCTAGTACAGGTAAGACTATTTCAGGTACCATTTTGATCCACCAGACTTCTTGTCACGTTTACAAAGATGCTGGAACTGCGGAACGTACACAGGACAATATGGAAGTTCGTTTGGATGAAAAAGTAACCAACGAAAAAGAAACACGCGCACTCGGTATCGAAGTTGGAGACTTTATCAGTTTTGACCCACGAACTGTCGTGACTGAGACAGGCTTTATCAAGTCTCGTCATTTGGATGACAAGGTCAGCGCAGCTATTCTCCTTAATCTCCTCAAAGTCTACAAAGAAGAAGGGATTGAACTTCCTGTCACTACGCATTTTGCCTTTTCAGTCTTTGAAGAAGTGGGACACGGTGCTAACTCAAGCATCCCTAGTCAAGTTGTCGAATATCTAGCGGTAGATATGGGAGCAATGGGAGATGACCAGCAGACGGACGAGTACACAGTGTCTATCTGTGTTAAAGATGCTTCAGGTCCTTATCACTATGAATTCCGTCAACATCTGGTTGCTCTAGCAAAAGAGCAAGACATTCCATTTAAACTAGATATCTATCCATTTTACGGTTCGGATGCTTCTGCGGCCATGTCAGCTGGAGCAGAAGTCAAACACGCTCTTCTAGGAGCGGGTATTGAGTCTAGTCATTCATACGAGCGGACTCATATCGATTCTGTTCTTGCTACTGAGCGTATGGTGGACGCTTATCTTAAGAGTGAGTTGGTGGACTAGGATGTGCCTAATTTGTCAACGAATTGAATTGATTAAGGCAGGGGAAAATCCCTACTTTGTCAAGGAATTAGAAACAGGCTATGTTGTCATCGGAGACCACCAGTATTTTGAAGGCTACACTCTATTCCTAGCCAAGGAACATGTTACAGAATTACATCATCTACATCCAACTGTCAAACTCCGCTTTTTAGAAGAAATGAGTCTGGTTCAGGAAGCTGTCTCTAAGGCTTTTTTGCTCAAAAGATGAATGTAGAGTTGTTGGGAAACGGTGATGCACATGCCCACTGGCATATTTTTCCGAGACGAGAGGGTGATATGAAGGGACACGGTCTTAATGGTCGTGGTCCAGTTTGGTGGGTTCCTTGGGAAGAAATGGTCGCTGAAGAATATCAGGTTAAGGGAAGCAAATTAGAAGGTTTGGTTGAAACCTTATCTGAAACTTTGGACCAAATGATAGAAATGAAAGGATAAACAATGAAAAAAAGATACCTTGTATTATCAGGATTGCTAGCCTTGACATTGGCAGCTTGTTCGCAAGAAAAGCCAGCAACATCAGAAACGCAGACTTCAACTGAAGAAAAAACCGTCCAAGAAGGAACTGTCGGTAGTAAATCTCAGGAAGCAAGCCAGAAAAAGGCAGAAGTAGTTAATAAGGGAGATTACTATAGCGTTCAAGGGAAGTACGATGAGATTGTTATCGCTAATAAGCATTATCCCTTGTCTAAGGACTATAATCCTGGAGAGAATCCTACAGCAAAGGCGGAGTTGTTGAAGCTTATTGCTGCTATGCAGGAAGCAGGTTTCCCAATCAGCGACCACTATAGTGGTTTCAGAAGTTATGAAACTCAAACTCAACTTTATCAGAACTATGTCAACCAAGACGGAAAGGCAGAGGCTGACCGCTATTCTGCACGACCTGGATATAGTGAACACCAAACTGGACTAGCATTTGACCTTATCGGTACAGATGGTGATTTGGTGACAGAAGAAAAAGCTGCTCAATGGCTTTTAGATCATGCTGCAGACTATGGTTTTGTCGTTCGCTATCTCAAAGGTAAGGAAAAAGAAACGGGCTATATGGCTGAGGAATGGCACCTTCGCTACGTCGGAAAAGAAGCAAAGGACATCGCTGCAAGTGGTCTCAGCTTGGAAGAGTATTACGGCTTTGAAGGTGGGGACTATGTTGATTAGTCGCAAAATATCTTGCAAGAATGCTTGAAATTTGATAAAATGAATAATAATTAAATAGGAATCTGCAAGACTAGTATCTCAGGGGAAGTATATCAGGGAGGAGAGCCGTGACTGAAAGCTCTCTATATGAAAGCTGGGTGAATTCACTTGCGCATGGATTCAGAAATAAAGGTCTGACTTGTCAGATAAAAACGGATGGTACCGCGTGTCAACGCTCCGAGTGGAGTTTTTGGCATGTGGTTTTCTTTTTATCTTACGAGAGACTGATGGAGGAATTATGTCAACTATTGAAGAACAATTAAAAGCGCTTCGTGAAGAAACGCTAGCTAGCTTAAAGCAGATTTCTGCTGAAAATGAAAAAGAGATGCAGGATTTGCGTGTCTCTGTCCTTGGTAAAAAAGGTTCATTGACTGAAATCCTTAAAGGGATGAAGGATATATCAGCAGAAATGCGCCCTGTTATCGGGAAACACGTCAATGAGGCTCGCGATGTCTTAACTGCTGCCTTTGAAGAAACAGCTAAGCTCTTGGAAGAAAAGAAAGTGGAAGCTCAACTAGCAAGTGAGAGCATTGATGTGACGCTTCCAGGTCGCCCAGTTGCGACAGGTCACCGTCACGTTCTCACTCAAACTAGTGAAGAAATCGAAGATATCTTCATCGGGATGGGTTACCAAGTAGTGGATGGTTTTGAAGTTGAACAAGACTACTATAACTTTGAACGTATGAACCTTCCAAAGGATCACCCAGCTCGTGATATGCAGGATACTTTCTATATCACAGAAGAAATCTTGCTTCGTACTCACACGTCTCCAGTTCAGGCGCGTGCTATGGATGCCCATGATTTTTCAAAAGGTCCTTTGAAGATGATCTCACCAGGGCGTGTATTCCGTCGTGATACGGACGATGCAACCCACAGTCACCAGTTCCACCAAATCGAAGGTTTGGTTGTTGGGAAAAACATCTCTATGGCTGACCTTCAAGGAACCCTCCAGTTGATTGTACAAAAAATGTTTGGTGAAGAGCGTCAAATCCGTTTGCGTCCATCTTACTTCCCGTTCACTGAGCCATCTGTTGAGGTGGATGTTTCATGCTTCAAGTGTGGAGGAGCCGGCTGTAACGTATGTAAGAAAACTGGTTGGATCGAGATTATGGGTGCCGGTATGGTTCACCCACGTGTCCTTGAGATGAGTGGTATCGATGCAACTGTTTACTCTGGTTTTGCCTTTGGTCTTGGTCAAGAGCGTGTCGCTATGCTTCGTTACGGAATCAACGATATCCGTGGATTCTACCAAGGCGATGTCCGCTTCTCAGAACAGTTTAAATAAGATTGAAACCTGCAACACAATCTTAAACAGTCGTTCTCGTTTTCACATACTCTAGAAATAGAAACGACTGACTCGAAGAAAAAGAAAGGAATTGAAAAGGTCTCGCTTGCTGGGACCTTACAATTAGAATTATGTTAGTATCATACAAATGGTTAAAAGAATTGGTGGACATTGATGTGCCCTCACAAGAGTTGGCTGAAAAAATGTCAACTACAGGGATCGAAGTAGAAGGTGTGGAATCACCAGCTGCTGGTCTCTCAAAAATTGTCGTCGGAGAAGTCTTGTCTTGCGAAGATGTGCCAGAAACACACTTGCATGTTTGCCAAGTCAATGTTGGTGAAGAAGAAGCCCGTCAAATCGTCTGTGGAGCACCAAATGTGCGCGCAGGCATCAAGGTTATGGTGGCTCTTCCGGGAGCTCGCATTGCGGACAACTACAAGATTAAAAAAGGTAAAATCCGTGGCTTAGAGTCACTAGGGATGATCTGTTCACTAGGTGAATTGGGGATTTCTGACTCAGTTGTTCCAAAAGAATTTGCAGATGGAATCCAAATCTTGCCAGAAAATGCTGTTCCAGGTGAGGAACTCTTCTCCTATCTAGACTTGGATGATGAAATCATCGAACTTTCTATCACTCCAAATCGTGCAGACGCTCTTTCTATGCGTGGGGTAGCTCACGAAGTAGCCGCTATCTATGACAAGGCAGTCAACTTTAAAGAATTTACTTTAACAGAAACAGACCAAGTTGCGGCGGATGCTCTTTCTGTCAGAATTGATACAGACAAGTCTCCTTACTATGCAGCTCGTATCTTGGACAATGTGACCATCGCACCAAGTCCACAATGGTTGCAAAACCTCCTCATGAACGAAGGCATCCGTCCCATTAACAATGTCGTTGACGTAACCAACTATATCTTGCTTTACTTTGGTCAGCCGATGCATGCTTTTGACTTGGATACCTTTGAAGGGACTGACATCCGTGTGCGTGAAGCACGTGCTGGTGAGAAATTAGTGACCTTGGATGGGGAAGAGCGTGAACTTGCAGAAACAGACCTAGTCATCACTGTGGCTGGCAAACCAGTAGCCCTTGCAGGTGTCATGGGTGGTCAGGCTACAGAAATCTCTGAAAAGTCTAGTCGTGTCGTTCTTGAAGCTGCTGTCTTCAATGGCAAATCTATCCGTAAGACAAGTGGTCGCCTCAACCTTCGTTCAGAATCATCTTCTCGCTTTGAAAAAGGCATCAATGTGGCAACAGTTAATGAAGCCCTTGATGCGGCAGCAAGTATGATTGCTGAACTTGCTGGTGCGACCGTGCGTAAAGGTATCGTTTCAGCAGGGCAGCTTGATACTTCAGATGTAGAAGTTTCTTCAACCCTTGCTGACGTTAATCGTGTTCTCGGAACTGAGCTTTCATACGCAGACGTAGAAGATGTCTTCCGTCGTCTTGGATTTGGCCTTTCTGGAAATGCTGATTCCTTTACTGTTAGCGTCCCTCGTCGTCGTTGGGATATTACTATTGAAGCTGACCTTTTTGAAGAAATCGCTCGTATCTATGGTTATGACCGCTTGCCAACTAGTCTTCCAAAAGATGATGGAACAGCTGGTGAATTGACTGCGACACAAAAAATCCGCCGTCAAGTTCGTACCATCGCTGAGGGAGCAGGTTTGACAGAAATTATCACCTATGCTTTAACAACTCCTGAAAAAGCAGTCGAGTTTACGATTCAGCCAAGCCATTTGACAGAATTGATGTGGCCAATGACAGTGGACCGCTCTGTCCTCCGTCAAAATATGATCTCAGGTATCCTTGATACAGTTGCCTACAACGTAGCACGTAAGAATAAAAACTTGGCCCTTTACGAGATTGGAAAAGTCTTTGAACAAACAGGAAATCCAAAAGAAGAGCTGCCAAACGAAATCAACAGCTTTGCCTTTGCCTTGACTGGCTTAGTCGCTGAAAAAGACTTCCAAACTGCAGCCGTTCCGGTTGATTTCTTCTATGCCAAGGGAATTTTGGAAGCTCTCTTTGCTCGCTTGGGTCTTGAAGTGACTTATACAGCAACCTCTGAAATCGCTAGCCTTCACCCAGGACGTACAGCCTTGATCTCACTTGGGGACCAAGTCCTTGGTTTCCTCGGTCAAGTACATCCTGTTACAGCTAAGGCTTACGATATTCCAGAAACTTATGTAGCAGAGCTCAACCTTTCAGCTATCGAGAAAGCTCTTCAACCAGCAGCTCCATTTGTGGAAATCACTAAATTCCCAGCAGTCAGTCGTGATATCGCTCTTCTCCTCAAAGCAGAAGTGACTCACCAAGATGTGGTTGATGCCATTCAAGCTGCTGGTGTGAAACGTTTGACAGCTATCAAACTCTTCGACGTCTTCTCAGGTGAAAAACTGGGTATAGGAATGAAGTCAATGGCTTATAGCTTGACCTTCCAAAATCCAGAAGATAGCTTGACAGACGAAGAAGTCGCACGCTACATGGAAAAAATTCAAGCTTCTCTCGAAGAAAAAGTCAATGCAGAAGTGCGTTAACAGTCTAAAGAGGCTGGGACAAAAGTCCTGGCCTCTCAATTGTCTTTGGATTGTCGAGCAAGACGCAGTGGTTGAGTGGGCTCTACTACGCTGATTTCATCAGCTATTACAGCCCTACTCAACTGTGCGGAGGTGGGGCGACGAAATCGAATTCTAACGAATTACCGATTTCTGCCCCACTCTCTTTTTAGTACAAAAATCATCAAGCTTTAGCCTGATGATTTAATCAACTTGGGGAATAAGCTCTATGTAATACTGCTATATCTAGGTTAGCCATCCATGTTTTTTGTCATCCAATCAGCTAAGAAGTGATAGGTATCGTTTCGATTATTCTCGTTTAGAATTTCGTGACGAGCCTCTTCAACTAATCGAAGGCTTACTTTAGAATGTGAAGCTTTTAGGAGTTTTACAAATCTCTCGATACCTTTGCCATTTTCACCTAGAGGGTCTTCTTGTCCTGAAATAACGAGAATAGGAAGTTGGGCTGGGATCTCATCAATCACTTGTTTACTAGCTACTTGATTTGAGAAGTAAAAAATAGATCTGTACATGGGAATAGTAGGGATGAATTGACAGAATGGATCCTTCAGATAAGCTTGGTTGGATTCTTCATTTTTTGAGAGCCAATCGACAGATGTTTTAGGATTCTTAATACTTCGATTAAAACTATCAGTTGATAGATAGGTCAGGAGTTTACTACGGTGTTTATTCCCTTTTATAAGTCGGATGCATTCTGTTAGGAGGAGAGCGAATCGAGTCAGAAATTGAGGTTGTTGACCAGTTGCCATGATAATTAAGGCATTAATGGGTGGTTTTCGTTTAGCTACATAATAGCGACACATAAGAGAACCCATAGAATGCCCTAGAAGGACGATTGGAAGTTCTGGATAGCTTTCTTGAATAAAGAAGGTTACTTTTTCAATGTCATCGATGAGTTCCTCGGGAGATTCAGGAAATACTCCGAGTTGACTTGGATTTTGAGCAGTAAAACCGTGGCCGAGATGATCATGGCCGATAACAGTAAAGCCTTCTTTATTCATGGCTAGAGCAAATTCTTCATATCGTTCTACGTACTCTACCATTCCATGTACAAGCTGAAGAACGGCTTTTGGCTGTTCAGCTTCCCAAATGATTAAGTTATTGTTGTTTGGTTCGAGTTTAAGTCTTTTTTTCATATCAGATTCCTTGCCTATGATAATCTATAGTCTATCAAAAATATACCATAAAATAGCACGATAAGCTAGGCATGATAATGAAGATTGCTAGTAACAATTCAGGACTGAAAATGAACATTTGAGGACATAGCCAACGGATTTATCAAGAAATGAGTATAATAAGTTTATCACTTAAAATCTGGGGATAAAATACTTGGCGAAGAGCCAATAAATTCCCAATCTAGTAAATATCCTTTTAAAAACAAAGATTTAAAAATGTACATAAATCATTGTAAAAGCTATCAAAAAGGAGTATAATGAGTGCAATAAATTTCGGAGGTGGATGATGCTCGAAGTAAGAAATCTAGAAAAAAGTTTTGGGCCTAAGCAAGTTTTGTTTGGTGTTGACTTTCAAGCAAGACCAGGGCGTATTTTGGGGCTGGTTGGGAAAAATGGAGCTGGGAAAACCACTATTTTTCACAGTATTTTGAAATTTTTAGACTATCAAGGGGAGATTGAGCTTGATGGTCAAGATATTCGTCAGGAGACCTATGCTCGCATTGGTTATCTCCCTGAAGAACGTAGTCTTATGCCTAAATTGACAGTCCTTGAACAAGTTCGTTACTTGGCGACCCTAAAAGGCATGGACACCAAGGAAATCAAAGAAAAACTCCCTCAATGGATGGAAAAATTGGAAGTCAAGGGAAAATTGACGGATAAGATCAAGAGTCTCTCAAAAGGAAATCAACAGAAGATTCAGTTGATTATCACTTTGATTCATGAACCCGACTTGATTATCCTAGATGAGCCTTTTAGTGGCTTGGATCCAGTCAATACCGAACTCCTTAAGCAGGTTATCCTAAAAGAAAAAGAACGTGGCGCGACTATTATCTTTTCTGACCATGTCATGACCAATGTCGAAGAACTTTGTGATGATATCCTCATGATTCGTGATGGGCGTGTGGTCTTGCATGGACCGGTTCAAGAGGTTCGCAATCAATACGGGAAAACACGACTTTTTGTTTCAAGTGAACGAAGCAAGGAAGAACTGGAGAGTCTTCCTCATGTTAAACAGGTTAGCTTGACCAAGCAAGGTAGTTGGAAGTTGATCTTGGATGATGAAAGTGCTGGTAGGGAACTCTTCCCAATCTTGACTCAAGGTCAATATATCGCGACCTTTGACCAACAAGCGCCGACAATCGATGAAATCTTTAAACTAGAATCAGGGGTGGAAGTATGAGAAATATGTGGGTTGTAATCAAAGAAACTTATTTACGACATGTTAAGTCGTGGAGTTTCTTCTTTATGGTGATTTCACCTTTCCTCTTTTTAGGTCTGTCTGGAGGAATTGGTTATCTTCAAGGAACGTCTTTGGCACAAAATGATAAAGTTGCAGTGATTAGCTCGGTTCCAACTGTTACAGAAGGTCTTAAAATAGCCAATGGTCTTAATTTTGATTATCAGGACGAAGCCAGTGCCCAAGCTGCTATCAAGGATGAGAAAATCAAGGGCTATCTGATGATTGACCAAGAAGATAGTGTCCTTAAGGCAGTCTATCATGGTGAAACTTCACTAGAGAGTGGAATTAAATTAGCAGTGACCGCTAAGTTGAATGAACTCCAAGCCCAACTCAACCGTTCAGCAGCAAATCTGTCACAAGAACAGACAAAACGCTTGGAACAAACTGTCCAATTTACTGAGAAAATTGATGAGTCAAAAGAAAATAAAAAGATGGTCCAAACCTTTGCGGCTGCAGGACTGGGCTTCTTCCTTTATATGATCTTAATCACTTATGCTAGTGTTACTGCTCAGGAAGTAGCCAGCGAGAAAGGGACCAAAATCATGGAAGTGGTCTTCTCCAGCATTCGTGCCAGCCATTACTTCTACGCGCGCATGATTGCCCTGCTCCTAGTCATTTTAAGTCATATTGGGATTTATGTTGTAGGTGGACTCGGAGCTATCTTATTCTTTAAGGATATGCCTATCTTGGCTAATTCAGGTATTCTGAATCACTTGGGAGAAGCCTTCTCGCTTAACACCTTATTATTTATCTTAGTCAGTCTCTTCATGTATGTAGTCTTGGCAGCCTTCTTAGGTTCTATGGTTTCTCGACCTGAAGATGCAGGAAAGGCCTTATCTCCGTTGATGATTTTGATAATAGCTGGTTTTGTTGGCGTTACTGCCCTAGGCGCTGCAGGAGACAATTTGATTTTGAAAATCGGTTCTTATATTCCTTTCATTTCGACCTTCTTTATGCCTTTTAGAGCTATCAATGGCTATGCAAATAGTTTGGAAGCGTGGATTTCACTTATGATTACGATTGCTTTTGCGGTGACTGCAACCATCTTTATCGGACGCATGTATGCTAGTCTGGTCCTTCAAACGGATGATTTAGGTATTTGGAAAACCTTTAAACGAGCTTTAAGCTATAAATAAAGTATTGGACCTGTGAGTGTATCTCTCAGGTCTTTCAATTAGCTGAAATATTTCACATTTATTTCTTCTAAACCTTTGACTATTAGGCAAAATTATCGTACAATAAAGAGTACATGATAAAATGAGATCAGAGTTTATCCACTCTGGCAATAGTAGTAATAATTGAGGAGAAACGCTTTGGAATTAGAAGTATTTGCTGGGCAAGAAAAAAGTGAACTATCTATGATTGAGGTGGCTCGTGCCATCTTAGAACTTCGTGGTCGTGATAATGAGATGCATTTTAGTGATTTGGTTAATGAAATCCAAAACTATCTCGGTACCTCTAACAGCGATATTCGTGAAGCTTTGCCTTTGTTCTATACAGAGTTGAACTTTGACGGAAGCTTTATCTCTCTTGGAGATAATAAATGGGGCCTTCGTTCATGGTATGGAGTGGATGAAATCGATGAGGAAATCATTGCTCTTGAAGAAAGTGACGATGAAGAGGTCGCACCTAAACCTAAGAAAAAACGTGTTAATGCCTTCATGGACGGAGATGCAGATGCCATTGATTATGATGCAGATGATCCTGAAGATGAGGATGCTTACGAAGAAGATCCAGCCCTTTCTTATGACGATGAAAATCCAGATGATGAGAAGAATGAGGTTGAAGCTTATGATGCTGAAATCAACGAAATCGCACCAGACGATCTAGATGAAGAAGTCGATCTTAATGAAGAAGACGACGAAGACTCTGAAGAAGAGGAAGAATAAAAATAAAAAGGAGTTGGAGCTGGAATCGGTCTATCAAGTCTCGATTTCCTGGTCCAGCTTTTTTGTATTAGTCTGAATTAGTTTTGTAAGCTGGAATGCGCCAAGTCAACGATTTGTTCTATTTGACAAATGGTTCATTTTGAGGTAATATATTGTTCGGGCACCTCTTTTTGAGGTCGGAGCTTCCTAGTTACTAGGGAGCTATTTTTGTTTTTCCAGGAAAATTATCATACTGGATTGTAGTTGTCGATGAAGGTTTTGTTTTCTTAGTTCCCCTCTAGTGAACAAGACCTTGTGCATTTTAGAAAGAGGAATCTATGTCTACGAAATATATTTTTGTCACTGGTGGTGTGGTGTCGTCTATTGGAAAAGGGATCGTTGCAGCGAGTCTAGGACGACTGTTGAAAAATCGTGGTTTGAAGGTGACCATTCAAAAATTTGACCCTTATATCAATATCGACCCAGGAACCATGAGCCCTTACCAGCACGGGGAAGTCTTTGTAACTGATGATGGGGCTGAGACAGATTTGGACTTGGGTCACTATGAACGTTTTATTGATATCAATCTCAATAAATACTCAAATGTGACAACTGGTAAAATTTACAGTGAAGTGCTTCGTAAGGAACGCCGTGGAGAGTATTTGGGTGCAACTGTCCAAGTTATTCCTCATATTACAGATGCTTTGAAAGAAAAAATCAAGCGTGCTGCCCTAACGACTGACTCTGATGTTATTATTACAGAGGTTGGGGGAACAGTCGGCGATATTGAGTCCCTTCCATTCTTAGAGGCGCTTCGTCAGATGAAGTCTGATGTCGGAGCAGAAAATGTCATGTATATCCATACAACCTTGCTTCCTTACCTCAAGGCAGCTGGTGAAATGAAAACCAAACCAACTCAACACTCTGTCAAAGAATTGCGTGGTCTGGGAATCCAGCCAAATATGTTGGTCATTCGTACAGAAAAACAAGTAGGACAAGGGATTAAAAATAAACTAGCCCAGTTCTGTGATGTGGCGCCAGAAGCAGTTATTGAGTCCTTGGATGTGGATCATCTTTACCAAATCCCACTTAATCTGCAAGCACAAGGCATGGATCAAATCGTCTGTGACCATTTGAAAATAGATGCACCTGCAGCAGATATGACAGAGTGGTCAGCTATGGTTGATAAGGTTATGAATCTCAAAAAACAAGTCAAAATTGCTCTTGTTGGTAAGTATGTCGAGTTGCAAGATGCCTACATTTCTGTCGTAGAGGCTTTGAAACACTCTGGTTATGCCAATGATGCAGAAGTGAAGATTGATTGGGTCAATGCAAATGATGTGACAGCTGACAATGTGGCAGAACTTCTATCTGACGCTGACGGAATCATCGTTCCAGGTGGTTTTGGCCAACGTGGAACAGAAGGTAAGATTGAAGCGATTCGATATGCGCGTGAAAATGATGTACCAATGCTTGGAGTCTGCTTGGGTATGCAGTTGACCTGTATCGAGTTTGCCCGTAATGTCTTAGGTCTTGAAGGAGCTAATTCAGCAGAGCTAAATCCTGATACCAAATACCCTATCATCGATATCATGCGTGATCAGATTGATGTTGAGGACATGGGGGGAACCCTTCGTTTGGGACTTTATCCTTCTAAGTTGAAACGTGGTTCTAAGGCAGCAGCAGCTTATAATAACAAAGAGGTGGTGCAACGCCGTCACCGTCACCGTTATGAGTTTAACAATGCTTTTCGTGAACAGTTTGAAGGAGCAGGTTTTGTCTTTTCAGGAGTGTCACCAGATAATCGTTTGGTAGAAATTGTGGAAATTCCAGAGAATAAATTCTTTGTGGCTTGTCAGTACCATCCAGAGCTATCAAGCCGTCCAAACCGCCCAGAAGAACTCTACACTGCTTTTGTAACAGCAGCGGTTGAAAATAGTAAATAGTCATGATTAAACCTTTGAGAGTCATCTCAGAGGTTTTTCCTATATAAATTTAGATATCTTTTGTCAAAAAAACAACATAGTGATATAATTAACATAAAAAAACAGGAGGAAATCCCATGAAAAAAATCACACTATTTAGTTTGTCTCTAGCAGGTCTAGCTTTATTAGCTTTCCCTCATTCAGGAAAGGCCTTCGAATTGGAAGAAGAATGGGTTATCAAGGGTGGTGTTCAATATCAAGATGGCAAAATTCTCCGATTTAATAATGGCCATGAAATAGATATCAAAGTATCAGACTTGGCTAGCAACGAGAAAATCGAGTGGAAAGTTACTTTAAATGGTCAAGATCAAACTGTAAATTTCCTAGCTCAAGAGAAAAACAAGTCTATGGTCGGTACAGAGGGGCGTTACCTGAATTTCTATGTACCTTATGGATACCGTGGAGATATTGTAGTAGAAGCTAAGAGCGGAAATGAAGTAAAGACCTGGTCCACTAAAGTGGTAGATGACGTATATAATGGTGGAAAGAGTGGCTACTACCATATTAAAGAATCAAATGATCAATACACCTACCTTGATACTAAATGGGACTATCAAACCAAGACCTACACAGCTACCTTACCAGAAACTGTCAATGGTCAAAAAGTCTATGCTTGGGAAGACTATGACAATGGTGAGTTAAAACTTACAAAACCAGAATCTATCAGTCATTACTATAAGGGGGGAGGAGCCTTCAGAGAACTTTATCCAATTGTAAAAGCAGAAAGCTGGTTAAAATCACATCAGAACTGGTATTATCAAAAACAAGGTCAATTAGTTCAAAATGCTTGGGTTAAGGACAATGGAAACTGGTACTTTATGAATGACAAAGGAGTTATGTTTAATCAAACATGGCTCTATCAAGGTGACAGTTGGTATGCCTTTAAGTCATCAGGAGCCATGATTTCAGCTGATTGGTTATATGATAATGGGTCTTGGTATTACCTGAAAGATTCAGGTTCAATGGCAACAGGCTGGCTTAAAGATGGTAGCACTTGGTATTACCTAAACAAGTCAGGTTCAATGGCGACAGGCTGGGTGAAAGATAATGGCTCATGGTATTATCTAAAAGATTCAGGTGCAATGGCAACAGGCTGGATCAAAGACAATGGTAAGTGGTACTATCTGGCTTCATCTGGTAAAATGCTTCGCAATACATACACACCAGACGGCTACTATGTAGATGGCAGCGGTGCTTGGAAATAATCATGAAACAGAGAAAGTCTACTGAGAAGGTAGATTTTCTTTTTTTCATTTTCATAATTATGAAAATCTGGAAAAAGGACACTATTTTTGATAAGATAGAATTATGGATTTTGAAAAAATTGAACAAGCATATACTTATTTACTAGAAAACGTCCAAATCATTCAAAACGATTTGGCGACAAACTTTTACGATGCCCTGATTGAACAAAATGGGATTTACCTAGATGGCCAAACCAATTTGGAGCAAGTCAAAAAAAATAACCAGGCCCTAAAACGCTTGGCACTTCGAAAAGAGGAGTGGCTACGGTCCTACCAATTCCTATTGATGAAAGCTTCGCAAACGGAACCTCTTCAGGCTAATCACCAGTTTACACCTGACGCGATTGGTCACTTGATGATTTTTATAATCGAGCAGCTTTGGCCAACTGAAGCCTTGAGTCTGTTAGAATTGGGTTCTGGGATGGGAATTCTGGGTGCTAATTTCTTGACATCTATGAACAAAAAAGTAGACTACCTGGGGATTGAGATTGATGATCTCTTGATTGATCTGGCGGCAAGTATGGCAGAAGTCATGGATCTTCAAGCAGCCTTTGTACAGGGTGATGCTGTGCGGCCGCAGGTCCTCAAAGAAAGTGATGTCATTGTGAGTGACCTACCGATTGGCTACTATCCAGATGATCAAATAGCCTCACGTTACCAAGTGGCAGCTAAGGATGAACACACTTACGCTCACCATTTGATGATGGAGCAATCTCTCAAGTATCTTAAGACGAGAGGGTTCGCGATTTTCCTTGCTCCTAGCAATCTCTTGACGAGTCCTCAAAGTGACCTCCTGAAAACATGGTTAACTGAACAGGCTCAGCTAGTGGCTATGGTAACTTTGCCAGAGGATCTATTTGCTCAAGGAGCCCAGTCTAAGACCATTTTTGTTCTACAAAAGAAGCTAGCGCAGGATATCGAGCCATTTGTTTATCCACTTGCCAGTCTTCGGGACCCTGAAATTTTGATGGAATTTAAGGAAAATTTTCAAAATTGGGTTCAAGAATATGAAATCTAGTATAAATTTTGATATAATAGTTGTAAACGCTTAAAAAGGGGAATAAATTATGACAAAAACCATTGCAATTAACGCTGGGAGCTCTAGCTTAAAATGGCAACTGTACCAAATGCCAGAAGAAAAGGTACTTGCAAAAGGTTTGATTGAGCGGATTGGATTGAATGATTCAGTTTCCACAGTTAAGTTTGATGGTCGTTCAGAGCAGCAAGTTCTTGATATTGAAAACCATACCTTGGCTGTAAAAATCTTGCTTGATGACTTGATTCGTTTTGAAATTATTAAAGCTTATGATGAAATTACTGGTGTTGGACACCGCGTCGTTGCAGGTGGAGAATACTTTAAAGAATCTACAGTTGTTGAAGGGGATGTTCTAGAAAAAATCGAAGAACTAGGTCTTCTAGCACCTTTGCATAACCCTGCAAATGCTGCTGGAATTCGTGCCTTCAAAGAATTGTTGCCAGATATTACAAGTGTAGCGGTCTTTGATACATCATTCCACACAACAATGCCAGAAAAGGCCTATCGTTATCCATTACCAACTAAGTACTATACAGAAAACAAGGTTCGTAAATACGGAGCACACGGAACAAGTCACCAGTACGTTGCACAAGAAGCAGCAAAACTCTTGGGACGTCCACTTGAAGAGTTGAAATTGATTACCTGTCACATCGGTAATGGTGCTTCTATTACAGCTGTTAAGGGTGGTCAATCTGTTGATACCTCAATGGGATTCACTCCACTTGGTGGTGTTATGATGGGAACTCGCACAGGAGATATTGACCCGGCCATCATTCCTTATTTGATGCAAAATACAGAGGACTTTAACAAGCCTGAAGATATCAGTCGCATCCTCAATCGCGAGTCAGGATTGATGGGTGTTTCAGGTAAGTCTAGCGATATGCGTGATGTACAAGCAGCAATGGAATCAGGCGATCCTGATGCAACATTGGCTCTTGAAATGTACGTTGACCGTATCCAAAAACACATTGGTCAATACTTGGCTGTCCTAAACGGAGCAGATGCTATTATCTTCACCGCAGGAGTTGGTGAAAATGCTGCTCTTGTCCGTGAGAAAGTCATTACTGGTATCTCTTGGTTCGGATGTGATGTCGATCCAGAGAAAAATGTCTTTGGTGTGACTGGAGATATCTCAACTGACGCAGCAAAAATTCGTGTACTTGTCATTCCAACGGATGAAGAGCTTGTCATTGCTCGTGACGTTGAACGTTTGAAAAAATAAAAGATAAGAAAATCGACCTCTCTTTAAAGAAGGTCGATTTTTATGTTGTTAACGAGTGCTTACCATTTGGTTAGGGAAACTTCACCGCTATGGAGCCATATTTTTTCACCCGTCGGTAATTCTATCTGCAGTTGTCCATGGTCAGAAATTTCACATGCTCTACCAGAAATAATCTCTGAATCTTGCTTAAAAGAAATCTCTTTTCCTAAAACGATGGAGCGCTTTTTATAGAGATAGAGGAGTTCATCGACTTCTGTTTCATAAAAGCATTTCCAAATCTCAGCGATGAGTTCATTCCGAGTGATAGGGGCTTTTTGCTGGAATAAGCTTCCAGCTTTTGTTTGTAGGTTTTTGGGAAAATCAGTAATAGAAAAGTTGATCCCGACCCCAATGATAACATCTGTTACCAGTCCAGTTTCAACAGAAGTAATTGCTTCGGTCAGGATGCCAGCAATTTTTTTCTGATTCAGATAAATATCATTAACCCACTTGATATCCACATCAATCAGACTAAGGTTCTTGATAGCCTTGTAGATAGCTCCAGCAGTTAAGAGGGTATAGGCAGGGAGGTCTTGATAAGGAAGGTTGGGTTTGAGATGAAGAGACATATAAATCCCTCCTTGAGGAGGAGAAAAGTAGGGACGTTGAAAACGTCCACGTCCAGAAGTTTGGCTAGTTGAGAGATAGAGAGTGTCTCCGTTAGAGCCAGCCTCCAGAGCTTCTTTGGCATCGGTTTGGGTTGATTTGGTCTTGGGTTTAAATCGGACAGTGACGGGACTCTGGTCTTCAATCTCTTGGGGCAAGATAAGGTCACCTTGGAGGAGTTTATAGCCACGATTTTTAATGCTATTAATCTCAAGACCTTCTTGTTGGAGACGCTGGATAGCCTTCCATACAGAGGTTCGGGATAGACTTAATCTTTCAGCGATTTTTTCTCCACTTACATAGTCTTTTTCAGTAGCTAAAATTTTATAAACTTCTTGGTAGGATTTCATGGTAAGACCTTTCTCTAGCAATTAATGTTATTGTACCATATTTTCAAAAAAGGGTGAGTGCTTTTTAGGCTAATCTTCTTAAGCTATAAAATTTTACCGAGTTTTAGTATCCATGGTATGTGCAAAGTGGTTTTCAAATCCTTTGAAAAGTGGTAAAATGTTTTAATAGCTTATTTATCTGAATTTAGTATTCAGAAGGAAAGGATCTGTTGTGAAATCAATAGGTATCATTGAAAAGTTAAAGGGCTTATCGAAACAAGAAAGAATTCTCCTTGGAGTGATTCTTAGCATTTTTCTCCCTTTTTATCTTTTCGTTATTATTTTTTTCTCCTACTTACTTTGGTTAGTTTATACTGGGGAGATGAAGGGAATTTTGAAACGTTTGTCTCAGCACCCTGTCTTGCTCTTTTTTATTGCCTATAGTACCGCTATTTCTCTCTTAGCACAAAATGTGATGGGAGTAGTGGCCTCGGTGAGCATGTTACTTTTTGCCATTTTCTTTTACTATTATCAAGCCCAGTTAACTCCTAAGTTTTTCCGCTTGACCTTACAGGGTGTTTTAGCTTTTAGTGTTCTGGCAGCGGCCTTTGCAGCCTTGGAACATTTCCAAATTGTAAAGAAATTTGATTATACCTTCCTATCACCACGGATGCAGGTATGGCATCAAAACCGAGCTGAGGTTGCCTTCTTTAATCCTAATTACTATGGAATTATCTGCTGTTTCTGTATTATGATTGGTTTTTACCTGATTAGTACGACTCGATTAAGATGGTTACGAATTTTTTCTATGATTGCCATCTTTGCTAATCTCTTTGGATTGAACTTTACGCAGAATCGAACAGCTTTTCCAGCCATCATCTTTGGAGCCGTCATTTATCTCTTTACGACCATTAAAAACTGGCGTGCTTTTTGGCTTAGTATTGGAGTTTTTGGCGTTGGCTTAGCATTTTTATTCTCAAGTGATTTGGGTGTTCGGATGGGAACCTTAGATTCATCTATGGAAGAACGAATATCGATCTGGAATGCTGGGATGGCTTTGTTTAAGCAAAATCCATTCTGGGGTGAAGGACCGCTAACCTATATGCACTCTTTCCCACGTATCGGTGCCCCCTACCATGAACATGCTCATAGTATCTACATTGACACGATTTTAAGCTACGGTGTGGTGGGAACAGTACTTTTAGGGATTGCTTCAGCGACTCCAATCCGTATGCTGATTGATATGAGTCAGGTACCTAGTAAACGTCCAATAGTTGGTCTTTATCTTTCATTCCTAACAGTAGTAGCAGTACATGGAATTTTTGACTTGGCTCTATTTTGGATTCAGTCATCTTTCATCTTCCTTTTGGTCATGTGTAGCCTACCTCTCAAACACAGTGCCTTAGTAGAAGAATTAGTTGATTAACAACAAAAAGCTATAGGAGTTATTTTATTTTCTCCTATAGCTTTTTTTGATTGTTATTTAAGACAGTTTGGGACTTTTATTGAACGGCTTTAAGCAGGTCTTCAGCTTGATTTTTTAGTGATGCTACAACACTATCTTCGAGAACTAATTGACCATCTGCCCAAGCAGAATCATTTACACGAGCTGCGGTAAAATCACCAACAACTTGTGTACGGATAAATGGCAAGAGGTCTTTGTAGATTGCAAAGAGTTGTTCATGACCTGCATTTGCTACTGAAGATACAGTAACGATTTTATCTTGAAGAGCAGATGCTCCGCGTGTATCAGACAAGTCAATTGCGCGTGAAAGCCAGTCAAGCAAGTTTTTCACTGTTCCAGGAATTGAGAAGTTGTAGACTGGAGAGAAGATCCAGATTGCATCAGCAGCCAGAACAGCTTCACGAGCTGCTGCTACAGCTGGAAGAGTTGGAACTTCAAGTTCTTGGTTAAAAAGTGGAATTGCTGAGTAGTCAAGGTAGTTGACTTCAACATTTCCAGCAAGTGCTTTTTCAGCTTCTAATGCCATTTGGTGGTTGAAAGAACCTTCACGAAGTGAACCAACGATAAATAATACTTTTTTAGACATAGGGAGTCTCCTTTGGATTTTAATCAGAGTTTTCTCTGTTGTTACAAATAATGTTACAACAAAACAAAATGATTTTCAAGGAATTTGCTCAGCAATCAAAAAAATTTTGTTCAAAGAATAACCCAAGGGCAAAATTTTATTCATGGAGAGTTAAGGGAAAGTCCATGTATGGCTAGTTTGGACCTTCTCCAGCTAGCCAATCAAGTCCTATAAAAATCTAAGAACAATCCCTCTATTCACTTGTAATAAAGAAGGATAGATGGTAAAATAGACGAGTGAAAATGAGACAGAAAAAAGAAAAAAATTCCTTATTATTTCAGTACAGCATTGGCTTGACCCTGCTGGCTCTAGTTGTGACTTCTTCCTTTCTCTATTTGGTGTGGCTTAGCATGAAGCCTTATCAGACAGCAAAGGTGGAAGGGGAAAAACTTGCCAAGCAGTATGCGAATCTAGAAACGGTCAGTCAGGTTGATTTCTTTAATGGCTTAGAAAGCTATTATAGCGTTCTTGGTCAAGATAAGAATCAGAAACCAGTTGCTGTTTTAATAGAGAAAAGTAATAACAATATTTACGTATATCAACTAGAAAATGGTACTTCACAAGAAAAAGCAGAAGCAGTTGTTAGAGAAAAAGGAGCAACTGAAATCGACAAGATTACCTTTGGACGTTACGCTGATAAGCCCGTCTGGGAAATCAAGTCTGGTGGAGACTACTATCTGGTTGATTTTGAAACAGGGATCATACTCGAAAAGGAGAAGCTATGAAATTATCCAAACGTGTCTTAGAAATGGAAGAAAGCGTCACTCTGGCTAGCGATGCAAAAGCCAAGAAGTTAAAAGCGGAAGGAAAAGATGTTCTTTTCTTAACTTTAGGTCAGCCCGATTTTCATACTCCTGAAAATATTCAAGATGCTGCTGTTGAGGCCATTCGAGATGGACGTGCTTCTTTCTATACGGTAGCTTCAGGTTTGCCTGAATTAAAAGCTGCAGTCAATACCTATTTTGAACGCTATTATGGTTATTCTGTAAAGCCTAATGAGGTCACATTTGCTACAGGTGCCAAGTTTTCCCTTTATACTTTCTTTATGGCTGTGATTAATCCAGGTGATGAGGTAATCATTCCTACTCCTTACTGGGTCAGCTATGGGGATCAAGTGAAAATGGCTGAAGGTATTCCAGTATTTGTCCAAGCTAAGGAAGACAATCACTTTAAAGTAACTGTGGAGCAATTAGAAGCGGCTCGCACAGATAAGACCAAGGTCTTGATTCTTAACTCACCATCTAATCCTACCGGTATGATCTATTCTCGCGAGGAACTCTTGGCTATCGGAAATTGGGCTGTTGAACATGACATTCTCATCCTAGCAGATGATATTTATGGTCGTTTGGTCTATAACGGGAATGAGTTCGTTCCAATCTCTAGTCTGTCAGAAGCCATTCGCAAGCAAACAATTGTCATTAATGGAGTTTCAAAAGCTTATGCTATGACTGGTTGGCGTGTAGGTTATGCAGTGGGTGATCCAGAAATCATTGCTGCCATGAGTAAACTAACTGGTCAAACAACTTCTAACCTAACCGCTGTTTCACAATACGCAACAATCGAGGCACTAACTGGACCGCAAGATTCTGTGGAAGTCATGCGTCAAGCATTTGAAGAACGTTTGAATACCATCTATCCACTCTTGTGTCAAGTCCCTGGCTTTGAGGTTGTCAAACCACAAGGAGCTTTCTATCTCTTCCCAAATGTTAAAAAAGCCATGGAAATGAAAGGTTATAGCGATGTAACCGCATTTACAACGGCTATCCTTGAGGAAGTTGGTCTAGCATTGATTACAGGAGCCGGATTTGGAGCACCAGAGAATATTCGTCTCAGTTATGCGACAGACTTGGAAACTCTTAAAGAAGCTATTCGTCGTTTGCACCGATTTATGGAAAAATAAGAAGTTAAACCTCCGTCCTTTTGGCGGAGGTTTTTGTAGCTAAAAACTTATGAATTTCTGTTAAACTAGCTAGCTATCAGGCATTATTTGTGGTACAATAGTGGGTAATAATGTCTTTGGACAAGTTAAATAAAAAAAGGATGATTAATGATGATAAAACGTGTAACAATTATCGAAGTAAGAGATTACGTTGGTCAAGAAGTCACTATCGGTGCTTGGGTTGCCAACAAATCAGGAAAAGGAAAAATTGCCTTCTTGCAATTGCGTGACGGAACTGCCTTTTTCCAAGGTGTAGCTTTCAAACCAAACTTTATCGAAAAATTCGGTGAAGAAGTGGGTCTTGAAAAATTTGAAACGATCAAACACTTGAGCCAAGAAACTTCAGTCTTTGTAACAGGGATTGTTAAAGAAGACGAACGTTCTAAATTTGGTTACGAGTTGGATATTACAGACATCGAAGTTATCGGTGAATCTCAAGATTACCCAATCACTCCAAAAGAACATGGAACAGACTTCTTGATGGACAACCGCCACTTGTGGCTTCGTTCTCGTAAGCAAGTTGCTGTCATGCAAATCCGTAATGCTATCATCTATGCAACTTATGAGTTCTTTGATAAAAATGGCTTCATGAAGTTTGATAGCCCAATTCTTTCAGGAAATGCTGCAGAAGATTCTACAGAACTTTTTGAAACAGACTACTTCGGTACTCCAGCTTACTTGAGCCAATCTGGTCAACTTTACCTTGAAGCTGGTGCTATGGCTCTTGGTCGTGTCTTTGACTTTGGTCCAGTATTCCGTGCTGAAAAATCAAAAACTCGCCGTCACTTGACTGAATTCTGGATGATGGATGCAGAGTATTCATACTTGACACATGATGAGTCACTTGACTTGCAAGAAGCTTATGTTAAAGCTTTGCTTCAAGGTGTTCTTGACCGTGCTCCACAAGCATTGGAAACATTGGAACGTGATACTGAGCTTTTGAAACGCTACATTGCAGAGCCATTCAAACGCATCACTTACGATCAAGCCATTGACCTCTTGCAAGAGCATGAAAATGATGAAGACGCTGACTACGAGCATCTTGAACATGGTGATGACTTCGGTTCGCCACATGAAACTTGGATTTCAAATCACTTTGGTGTACCAACCTTTGTTATCAACTACCCAGCAGACATCAAGGCCTTCTACATGAAGCCAGTCCCTGGTAATCCAGACCGCGTTCTTTGTGCGGACTTGCTCGCACCAGAAGGTTACGGAGAAATCATCGGTGGTTCAATGCGTGAGGAAGACTACGATGCCCTTGTAGCGAAGATGGAATCTCTTGGTATGGATCGTACAGAATATGAATTCTACCTTGACCTTCGTAAATACGGTACAGTACCACACGGTGGATTTGGTATCGGTATCGAGCGTATGGTTACCTTCGCAGCAGGTACAAAACACATCCGTGAAGCCATTCCATTCCCACGTATGTTGCACCGTATCAAACCTTAATGACCATAAAAACGCCGTCTGGCGTTTTTATACTCTTCGAAAATCTCTTCAAACTACGTCAGCTTCACCTTGCCGTATATATGTTACTGACTTTGTCAGTTCTATCCACAACCTCAAAACAGTGTTTTGAGCAGCCTGCGGCTAGCTTCCTAGTTTGCTCTTTGATTTTCATTGAGTATTACTTTAAATGAAAGAGGTGGAGAAAATGTAGGCAAATCTAAGTAAGTCTTTTAGAAAAACTCATATTATATATTGAAAGAGAGAAAACGATGTTTAAAAGAACTTACAAACGCAATATTCCACTCCTAGCAGGTCTGGAATTCACTTCTTATTTTGGAATTACCAGTTTTTGGATTTTATTTTTCATTCAAAATGGTCTTTCCTTACTTCAAATCGGTCTATTAGAAAGTATCTTTCACGGGACAAGTCTCTTGTGTGAAATCCCGTCTGGTATGTTGGCCGATCGATTTAGCTACAAGACCAATCTCTATTTGGCTCGCTTGGCCAGTATTGTGTCCTCTATCTTGATTTTGTTTGGTCAGGGGAATTTTTGGATTTATGCTTTTGCCATGATGGTCAATGCTTGGTCTTATAATTTTGATTCGGGGACCAGTACCGCTTTCTTATATGATTCTGCGGTAGAAGCGGGTCAAAAGGACCGATATCTTCAGATTTCTAGTTTTTTGTCTGGTGTGGCAGAAGTCACCCGAACCTTAGGTACAGTTGTGGCAGGCTTCTTTATTCACGGAGCATTGGCTTGGACCTATCTGATTGCTATTGGATTTTCATTTCTTTCTATAATCTTGATTTATTTTATGAAAGAACCAATGGCTAAGAGAGAGAAAAACGAAGCCTTAACTTTTAAAACGATTGTCCTGCAAGTTCGAAAAGAATGGCATGAAAAGCCAGTACTCTTTTATTGGATGATGACTTATCAGCTAGTTGGAACACTCATGTGCATGTTTTACTTTTACTATCAGCAGAAAATAAGTGACTTAGCAGGATGGCAGGTTTCACTGGTCATGCTGATTGGTAGTGGCTTAAATCTTATAGCGGTTTATGTAGCTAGTCAAATTGGTAAAAAATGGAATAGCAATCGAGTTTTTCCGACGCTTGTTGCACTAACGGGCTTGGCCTTACTATTGGTGTTTTTTGGAACTCCCTTTGCTTTTCTTCTCGTATATCTTTTGACCGATACGCTCTATGCAGTTTATCAGCCGATCTATTTCAATGACTTACAAGGCTATTTACCGTCCAGTGTAAGAGCAACTATGCTTAGTATCAATTCCATGCTCTTTAGTCTTTCTATGATTGTCATTTTCCCGTTGACAGGTTGGTTAATCGATCGTTGGGGTCTTATAGCTGTCTTTTTAGTTCTAGGTCTTATCTTGCTTTTAACCTGTCCTATCTTAATAATCAGTCTGACAAGGATGGGCAAGCTATTAGATAAGGACTTAAAAACTGAGTAAAACACGAAAACCTATTTGCCCAAAGGATCATCCTGTGGTACAATAGCAAGAGGAAAAGGAGAAGAGTATGATCGATGTAGAAGAAATTCTAAGCAAGATGAATCCCAATCAAAAGATCAACTATGACCGTGTCATGCAAAAGATGGTTCAAGTTTGGGAAAAAAATGAAGAGAGACCAACCATTCTCATGCACGTCTGTTGTGCTCCGTGTAGCACCTATACTTTAGAGTATTTGACCAAGTATGCAGATGTGACTATCTATTTTGCTAATTCAAATATCCATCCTAAAGCTGAGTATCACAAGCGTGCCTATGTAACCAAGAAGTTTGTCAGTGATTTCAATGAGCGAACAGGCAATCATGTCCAATACCTAGAAGCACCCTATGAACCCAACGAATACCGTCAGCTGGTCAGAGGTTTGGAAGAAGAACCTGAAGGTGGCGATCGCTGCAAGGTTTGTTTTGACTATCGTTTGGATAAGACAGCGCAAGTGGCTATGGACTTAGGATTTGATTACTTTGGGTCTGCCCTAACCATCAGTCCCCATAAAAATTCACAAACCATCAATAGTATTGGGATTGATGTGCAGAAAATCTACACCACTCACTATCTTCCGAGTGATTTTAAGAAAAATCAAGGTTATAAACGCTCTGTAGAAATGTGTGAAGAGTACGACATTTATCGCCAATGTTACTGTGGCTGTGTCTATGCCGCTCAAGCACAGAATATTGACTTGGTACAGGTCAAGAAGGACGCAACAGCCTTTATGGTAGATAAGGATATCGAAAAAGACTATTCGCATATCAAGTTCACTGTTACGAAGTTAGATATTTAAAGGGAAACCTGCCTAATGTGGCAGGTTTTTTGCTAGGAAAAGGTGATGGAGAGAAATCGATGGACCAATCTTTGAATTCCTAGTCCATGACTCGCAAGCCTTCAATAAACTAGTTGAGACTTAAAACTTGTGGATGAAAAATGAAGTTTAGGTTAAAAGTATTTTTTGGAGTCTAGAAGTCCAATAAAGAGTTCAATACTGTGGAAAATTTATTTCTTTTTGCATTTATACAACTTATTTAACACTGTGTTTATTCTTGTGATATAATGTCAAATTATAGAGTGGAGGTCATTTTAAATGATTGATGAAGTAATTGAACAATATAAAAGTCATGATAATCTTGATATACGAGTGGAATTACATAAGAGGTATTCTAAAAATAGATTGGGGTTTAACAATTGGATATTTTCTAACTACCAAAATACTGATGGGGTAAAGATTCTAGAATTGGGATGTGGTACAGGAGAACTGTGGAAAAGTAATCTTGATTCAATAGACAAGATGAAGCAATTGATTATAACGGATTTTTCTAATGACATGGTAGAAACTACGAAGTTAGTGATTGGGAATAGAGATAATGTCAACTATGAAAGAATGGATATCCAAAATATTTCTTTTAAAAATGAAACTTTTGATATTGTTATTGCTAATATGCTTCTACATCATGTAAATAACATTGATAAAGCTATCTCTGAAGTGAATAGAGTATTAAAAAAAGGAGGAATTTTTTATTGTGCTACATTTGGTGAAAATGGAGTTGTAGATTATTTGGCAAGCTTATTTAAAGATGTGGTTAATCAAAATTTGGAAAATAAAACTTTTACTTTACAAAACGGGAAAGCTTTTTAAATAGGTATTTTGACACTGTGGAAAAATTAATTTATGATGATGAGCTACAGGTGACAAGTATAGACGATCTAGTTCAATATATTCAATCCTTGAAAGGAATTTCCGAAATAGGTTCACTAGAAGAGGAAATAATTCGTAATAGATTGGAAAGTGAGTTTAATAATGGTATGTTGATTATTCCTAAAGAATATGGTATGTTTATCGCTCGAAAAGAAAGTTAAGGGAACGAAATTGTGAAAAATTACGGAGAAGCTTTTAGATATTTTAGAAAATTAAACGGATATTCTTTAGAGTATGCTGCAGCTGATTCTATATCAAAATCTCAACTCTCTAGATTTGAAAGGGGAGAAAATGAAATTTCTCTTTCTACGTTTTTTGAATTATTATCAAATATCAATGTTTCGATCGAGAATTTTTGTAATTATCTAGAACATTATAAAAGATCGGAGCTTGATGATTTTTTGGTTAATTTATCTCCAAATTTTTATAGTTTGAATACTAAAGGATTGGAGGAAATAAAAAATGAGCAACAAAAACTTTTTGAGAAGAGTGGAGAAAAAACTTATAGAATAAATACAATTATGGTTCAGGGACTATTAAATCAGATAGATTGTAATTATGTAGTTAGTAGAGATGATCTAAATTTAGTATATGACTATTTATTCCAGAAGGAACGCTGGGAGTCCTATGAGATAGCGCTGATTGGTAATTTATATCATCTTTTTGAAATAGATTATATCTACAGGGTCGGAAAAGAAATACTAGAGCGTACACATTATTACGAAAAAATCGGTAAGAATAGAAATTTAGTTGTGTCAGCTTGTTTAAATTTTTGGTTCTGTTGCCTTGAAAATTCACATCTATCATATGCAGACTACTTTGAAATGAAATTAAGAAAATTATTAAAAGATGACACGAAAGTCTTTGAAAAATCTACATTCAAGTTTGTAGAAGGATATAAAATATACCTGATAGAGTCTAAAGAATCTGGAATTAAACAAATGCAAAATGTCATTAAATACTTTGAGTTTATTGAATCTAAAAATATTGCTTTATATTTTCAAAAACGATTAAATGATCTGGTAGATTAAATAGCATTTTATCTGTCAAATTATTATTTTCAAAATGTCGTACTAAATGATTGATGTTATGTGGAAATACAATAACTAAATTTTTGATACGAAGGTGATCTGAATTCTTTTATAGCAATCATCTTCGTATTTTTGTATTAAACGATATAAGTTTGTTGTAAACTTACAAGGAACAAAGAAATTAAAAAAATATTAGTATTTCTATTTGTTTTGTATATTTCGCGAATTCTGTATAAATCTCTTTCTAGCAATGTGTCGCAAATCTACTATATTGGATTTATTCCTTTTTGTGTTTACACAACTTATTTTACACTACCAAAAAACGAGGTCAGGATTTTAATCCTGACCTCTGACAACTTTACCGATTCTTTAGTTCTACGTAGCGTTTGTACCAAATGTTGACATAGGCTTCTGAGAAGGGGCCACGTTCATTGTTGATCCAATCAACAAGAATCTTGACATGCTCTTTCAAAATATAGTCTAAGTCAGAAGAATACTTCATTTTTCGCTTGTGTCGTTCATACTCCTCAACGTCCAAGAGGCGTTTCTCACCATCTGTAAAAACTTTAACATCCAAATCATAGTCAATGTACTTTAAAGCTTCTTCGTCTAGATAGTAAGGACTTGCCATATTGCAGTAGTAGGAGATACCATTTTCACGAATCATAGCGATAATATTAAACCAATATTTCTTGTGAAAGTAAACAATAGCCGGTTCTCGAGTCACCCAACGACGACCGTCACTTTCGGTAACAAGCGTGTGGTCGTTGACGCCGATAATAGCGTTCTCTGTTGTTTTTAGTACCATGGTGTCTCGCCAAGTACGGTGAAGACTCCCATCATGCTTATAACTTTGAATTGTAATAAAGTCGCCTTCTTTTGGAAGTTTCATAACTAACCAACTTTCTACAATTTATAAGTTTATCGTTTACTATTGTATCACATTTTTGTTTAAAGTTCTTAGTTTTTTCATGAAAAAATTAAAGATATTCTCTGAGAGCACTGGCTATATCCGAAAAATCATAACCTTTTCTAGCTAAAACTTGGGTCAAACGTTGTTTCAGTTCGTATCCTTCATACTTTCGTGAGTATTTGGGGTATTGCTTATCCAACTCTTTAAAAATTAGCTCCTGAATAGTTTCTTCATCGACCTGATTATCTAGTTGATCAAAGGCAGACTTGGCTTCTGTATAGGAAAATCCTTTATTGGTTAGGCCTTGGATAATCTTATCCTGTAGAGCACGGGCAGGTAATTTCCCCTGGTATTTTTTCAGTAGTTTTTCAGCTGTCCGTTCTGCGACTTCCGTCATGTCAAATTCTTGTAAGACTTCTTGGATAATAGATTTGGCAACACCTTTTTGAGAAATCTTTTGTACCAGCATGTAGCTTCCCTTGTCACCAGATAGCTGATTGGAGTTGATAATAGCATAAGCATACTGACGGTCGTTGATCCAGTTGTCATCCTTTAGAGACTGGATGACTTTGGGGATGATTTTCTCATCAATTTCATGTTTGGCAAGATAATCTCTAACTTCTTTTTCAGTACGGGCCTTGAAGGATAAGTGGTAAAGAGCTAGATTTTTACTGTAGGAAAATTGTGCAAAGGATTTAATCTCAGTTAGTTCTTCAGCTGAGATCTCTTTCCCTTTAGTCAACATAAAGCGAACAATGGTATCCTCTGTAATGTAGCAGGTTTGGTCCTTATCAAGTTCGAGCAGATAGAGTATTTTTTTCTTTTCAAGTTTTGTGATTTTCATGGTTTACCTCTTATCCAAATGCTTCGAAGGCAGCAACGAGTCGAAGTTTGTTGCTATCAACCAGCTCTCTCCCGTAATGGTCGAGAAATAGTTCAGCATATTTGGGATCTTTTAAGTTGTAGTTGAGGGACCAAACTGCCCAAAAGAGATCGATATGCCGGTCACTAAAATCAGCCAAACCAAGATCAATAAAGCAAGAGAAGTGGTCAGCATCTTTTAGAATAAAGTTTGGTAGACAGGCATCACCGTGAATAAAGGCATCTGTTTCTAAAAGGTGCCCTTGTTCTTGGATGACTTGGAAGGCCTCTTCGCGACTGTTAATTTGAAATTGGGGTAGGAGCGCCTTGGCATAGAACTCCCCTTTTTCATAGTTTTTAAAGGCTCTTTCTTTATAGGCTTTTAAATGATTTTCTGATGGAAAATTTTGTGGGTTTAAGTTGTGAAGCTTTTTAAGAGCCTTTGCCATGGTTCGGCAGATTTTTTCTGGCTGGTCTAAAAAAGCGAGAGCATCATGACCAATAGCCTCTTTAGTCAGGAGGTAGTCTTTATCTGTTGATAGATAGCGGATGACTGGAGTTCCTATTCCCTCTTGTTCAAACCAACTTGCAATGCTAGCTTCTCGCTCTAATCTTCCCTTTTGATCAATTTTTAAATAGTAACCTGAATCAAGATAGAGAACCCTTGCGCCTGAATGAGAAGAGCTGTCCGATAGGTTTGCCTCCTCTATATAAGTTCGTAATTGCTCAGGAAAATCCAATGAGGAAAAAGATATCTTTGTATTCATGGTTTTATTGTAACATATTCTTAACCATTGAGAAACTACGTGGTATAATAGACTTATGAATCTAAAAGTCAAACAAAAAATTCCATTAAAAATCAAGCGTATGGGGATTAACGGGGAAGGAATTGGTTTTTTCCAGAAAACCCTCGTTTTTGTTCCAGGAGCCCTCAAGGGAGAAGATATCTATTGTCAGGTGACTTCGGTTAAGCGTAACTACGTTGAGGCTAAACTGCTTGAGGTTAATAAAAAATCTAAGTTTCGAGTGGTTCCAGACTGTACTATTTATAATGAGTGTGGTGGTTGTCAGATTATGCACCTACATTATGACAAGCAGCTAGAGTTCAAGACAGATCTTCTTCATCAAGCTCTAAAAAAATTTGCCCCTGCTGGCTATGAAAATTTTGAAATCAGACCAACTATTGGTATGCAGAAACCCAAGTATTATCGAGCTAAACTACAATTCCAAACTCGAAAGTTTAAAGGCCAAGTTAAGGCGGGATTATATGCTCAAAATTCTCATTATTTGGTCGAGTTAAAAGACTGCCTAGTCCAAGACAAGGAGACACAAGCGATTGCCAATCGCATTGCTGAACTCTTGACCTATCATCAAATTCCGATTACAGATGAACGGAAAATTCTTGGAGTTCGGACCATCATGGTTCGTCGAGCACGGAAAACTGGGCAAGTTCAGATTATCATTGTGACCAATCGTCAATTAAATCTGACTCAATTTGTGAAAGACCTAGTCAAGGATTATCCTGAAGTAGTGACTGTCGCAATCAATACCAATACTGCAAAAACCAGTGAGATTTATGGGGACAAGACAGAGATTATTTGGGGACAGGATAGTATTCGTGAGGGTGTATTAGACTATGAATTTTCTCTTTCACCAAGAGCTTTTTACCAACTCAATCCTGAACAGACTGAAATTCTCTATAGTGAAGCCGTTAAGGCCTTGGACGTAACTGAGAATGACCATCTGATTGATGCCTATTGTGGTGTTGGAACCATTGGTTTTGCCTTTGCCAAAAAAGTTAAAAGTCTGAGAGGGATGGATATTATTCCAGAAGCTATTGAGGATGCCAAAGAAAATGCCAAGCGCATGGGTTATACCAATACTCACTATGAGGCTGGAACTGCAGAAGAAATCATCCCTCGTTGGTACAAGGAAGGCTATCGTGCCGATGCTTTGATTGTGGACCCGCCACGTACTGGTTTAGATGACAAGCTCTTGGATACCATTGTCAAATACGCACCTGAAAAGATGGTTTATGTTTCCTGCAATGTGTCTACCTTGGCGCGTGATTTAGTCCGTCTGGTAGAGGTCTATGATCTGCATTATATCCAGTCGGTTGATATGTTTCCGCACACAGCTAGGACAGAAGCAGTGGTCAAATTAACCAGGAGAAAGCCAGCTTCTAGATAAAAACGGCAACTGGAAAGTATTTGAAAAGAAGACTTCTAGTTACAGAGTAAGATTTGCAAGCTATCTTTAAATATGATAAAATAAGTAGAAAATAAAATGAAAAAAGAGGTATGTGAAATGTCACGTAAACCATTTATCGCTGGGAACTGGAAAATGAACAAAAACCCAGAAGAAGCAAAAGCATTCGTTGAAGCTGTAGCATCAAAACTTCCTTCAGCAGACCTTGTTGAAGCAGGTATCGCAGCTCCAGCTCTTGATTTGACAACTGTTCTTGCTGCTGCTAAAGGTTCAAACCTTAAAGTTGCTGCTCAAAACTGCTACTTTGAAAATGCAGGTGCTTTCACAGGTGAAACTAGCCCACAAGTTTTGAAAGAAATCGGTACTGACTATGTTGTGATCGGTCACTCAGAACGCCGTGACTACTTCCACGAAACAGATGAAGATATCAACAAAAAAGCAAAAGCAATCTTTGCTAACGGTATGCTTCCAATCATCTGTTGTGGTGAGTCTCTTGAAACTTACGAAGCAGGAAAAGCTGCTGAATTCGTAGGTGCTCAAGTTTCAGCTGCTCTTGCAGGATTGACTGCAGAACAAGTAGCTTCATCAGTTATCGCTTATGAACCAATCTGGGCTATCGGTACTGGTAAATCAGCTTCACAAGACGATGCACAAAAAATGTGTAAAGTTGTTCGTGACGTTGTAGCAGCTGACTTTGGTCAAGAAGTAGCTGATAAAGTACGTGTTCAATACGGTGGTTCAGTGAAACCTGAAAACGTTGCAGAATACATGGCTTGTCCAGACGTTGACGGAGCTCTTGTTGGTGGTGCATCACTTGATCCAGAAAGCTTCTTGGCATTGCTTGACTTTGTAAAATAAGCTTCAAATATCTGAGACAGACAGTTCCCTCCCTCGAGGTTAAGATTGTCTGTCTTCTTTTAGTAAAAAGGCGTGCGAAAGCACGCTCTTTTCTGCATTTTGAATGAAAAGGAAAGGAGAATTATGCTTTATATTTGGTCTTATCTCAAACGTTATCCCAAGTGGCTAGTGTTAGACTTCTTCGGAGCTATTTTCTTTGTGATTGTCAATCTTGGGCTACCGACTGTTCTTGCTCGCATGATTGACCAGGGGATTAATCAAGGTAATGAAGAAAAGCTCTATTTTTGGGCTATCGTAATGTTGGTTATTATCGTCTTGGGGACATTTGGGCGGGTTGTTCTATCCTATGCTGCTAGTAAACTGACCACCAATATGGTTAAGGACATGCGAAATGATGTTTATGCTAAATTACAAGAGTATTCTCATCACGAATATGAACAAATTGGTGTTTCTTCATTGGTGACTCGTATTACCAGTGACGCCTTTGTCCTTATGCAGTTTGCAGAGCAGACGCTTAAGTTGGGTGTTATCACTCCCATGATGATGCTGTCGAGTATTCTCATGATTTTCTTAACCAGCCCCTCACTAGCCTGGATTGTTGCTTTTTCAGTACCTTTCCTAGCTGTAGTAGTCCTTTATGTGGCAGTGAAAACGCGCCCCTTATCTGAAAAACAACAGAAAACACTGGACAAGATAAACCAATATGTCCGTGAAAATTTGATGGGCTTGCGAGTGATTCGTGCCTTTGCTCGTGAAGACTTCCAAGAAAAACGTTTCAAAGAGAAGAATGCAATCTATGCAGATAATTCGAATCGTTTGTTCAAATTGACTGGTTTGACAGAGCCGCTTTTTGTGCAAATCATTATTGCCATGATTGTAGCTATCGTTTGGTTTGCTCTAGTTCCTCTCAAGCAAGGAAGTTTGCAGATTGGGGATTTGGTGGCCTTTATCGAGTATAGTTTCCACGCCCTCTTGTCCTTCCTTTTCTTGTCAAACCTCTTTACCATGTATCCACGTACGGCTGTGTCTAGTGAGCGTTTGAAGGAAATCATGGATATGCCTATTTCCATTGATCCAAATGAGGACGGAATTCAAGAAACAGCAACCCATGGTTATCTAGAATTTGATAATGTAACCTTTGCCTATCCTGGGGAAACGGAAAGCCCTGTTTTGCATAATATTTCCTTTACTGCTAAACCGGGAGAAACTATTGCTTTTATCGGTTCAACTGGGTCAGGTAAGTCTACTCTGGTTCAGTTAATTCCTCGTTTTTATGATGTTACACTGGGGAAAATTAAGGTCGATGGTGTTGATGTCCGGGATTACCGTCTCAAATCACTCCGCCAGAAAATTGGATTTATTCCACAAAAAGCCTTGCTCTTTACAGGGACTATCGCAGACAATCTCCGTTACGGAAAAGAGGACGCTAGTCATGAGGACTTGCACCAAGCAGCTGATGTAGCCCAAGCCAAAGACTTTATCGAAAGTCGAGAAGAAGGTTTTGCAACTCATCTGGCTGAAGGGGGAAGCAATCTATCAGGTGGTCAAAAGCAACGCTTGTCGATTGCTCGGGCAGTCATCAAGGGTCCAGATATCTACATTTTTGATGATTCTTTCTCAGCCTTGGACTACCGTACAGATGCTATCTTGCGTCGTCGTCTCAAGGAAGTGACTCAAGATGCTACGGTATTGATTGTTGCGCAACGTGTTGGAACCATTATGGATGCGGATCAGATTATCGTCCTTGATAAGGGCGAAATCGTTGGTCGTGGCCGTCATGAAGAATTGATGGAAACTAATGACATCTATCGAGAAATTGCTGAATCGCAGCTAAAAAATGCGTCTCTGACAGAAGAATAGGAGGTAAAGGATGAAACAACAATCTAGTCTAGCTCGTCTATGGAGCTATTTAAAAGCCTACCGATTCTCTGTTTTCTTTGCAGTCTTCTTGAAAATAGTCAGCGTCATTATGAGTGTTATCGAGCCTTTTGTATTGGGGCTTGCCATTACAGAGTTAACCAGCAATCTCCTTGCTATGGCAAATGGTGTTGCAGGAGCAGGTATAAATACCTCTTATATTGCTGTGATTCTGGTGTTCTATCTCTTACGTGGACTTTTTTATGAGTTGGGTTCTTATTACTCAAATTACTTTATGACCAATGCAGTGCAGTCCATGATACAGGATTTGCGAAATGAAATGAGCGAAAAAATCAACCGCATCCCTGTGTCCTACTTTGACAAACACCAGTTTGGAGATTTGTTAGGTCGTTTTACCAGTGATGTTGAAACTGTTTCAAACGCTCTACAACAATCTTTCTTACAGATTGTCAATGCAGTCTTTACCATTCTTTTTGTTATGGGAATGGTCCTCTATCTGAATCTTCAGCTGGCTATCATTGTTATCTTGTCGATTCCAGTGACTTATTTTGGAGCTAAAACGATTCTAAATCGTTCGCAGCCATACTTTAAACATCAGGCAGCTATATTGGGACGTATGAATGGATTTGTACAGGAAAACTTGACAGGTTTCAATGTTTTAAAACTTTTCGGACGTGAAGAAAATTCTCAAGAGAGATTTGAAAAGATTACGGATGAATTGCAACAAGTCGGATTTAAGGCGAGCTTTATTTCAGGATTGATGATGCCTGCCCTTCACATCGTATCTGATTTAACCTACCTGATTGTTGCAGTATTAGGTGGATTGCAGGTTATTGCAGGGCGCTTGACGATTGGTAATATGCAAGCTTTCGTTCAATATGTGTGGCAAGTCAGCCAGCCAATCCAAAATATCACTCAGTTAGCTGGGCAAATGCAAAGTGCTAAGTCTTCGCTTGATCGTGTCTTCGAAGTTTTGGATGAACAGGAAGAAGTTCAAACTGCTGAAGTGAAAGAACTAGCACCATTGACAGGTCAAGTTAGTTTCAAAAATGTCGATTTCCAATATGTGGAAAACAAACCATTGATTCGCAATTTTAATTTAGATGTTGAACCTGGAGAGATGGTAGCTATCGTTGGACCTACCGGAGCAGGGAAAACAACCTTGATTAACCTTCTCATGCGTTTTTACGATGTGACAGCTGGTGCCATTTTAGTGGATGGCCAAGATATTCGTGACCTGTCTCGTCAGGACTATCGTTGCCAGTTTGGGATGGTCCTACAGGATGCCTGGCTCTATGAAGGCAGTATCAAGGAAAATCTTCGCTTTGGAAATCTGGATGCAACAGATGAAGAAATCGTTGAAGCTGCTAAGGCGGCCAATGTTGACCACTTTATCCGCACCCTTCCTGGTGGCTATAACATGGAAATGAACCAAGAGTCAAGTAATATTTCTCTTGGGCAAAAACAGTTGTTAACTATCGCGCGTGCTCTCTTGGCGGATCCTACAATCTTAATTTTAGACGAAGCGACCTCATCAGTCGATACTCGTTTAGAACTCTTGATTCAAAAGGCCATGAAACGTTTGATGAAGGGGAGAACAAGCTTTGTTATCGCCCATCGACTTTCCACTATTCAGGAAGCTGACAAAATTTTGGTACTTAAAGATGGACAGATAATCGAACAGGGAAATCATGAAAGTCTTTTGGCTGCAAAAGGTTTCTATTATGATCTTTATCAAAGTCAATTTTCTAGTAAAAACAGAGAAAATAGCTAGGGTAAATAGCCACTCATTTTCTTAAATTATCAGTCAATTACAACTTTTTTAATATGGGTTAATTTTCTTGCTTTTGTCTACTAGGTGTAGTATACTGAGGTAGTAATCAATAAATATGGTTGCAAAAATAATATTATGAGGTGAGAAAAATGGTAGAATTGAAAAAAGATGCATTAAAAGACGTAACAACATTATCTAAATCAGCGCCTGAAGCGCTAGTAAAAACAAAGGAAGTCTTGAATCAAGCCGTGGCTGACTTGTACGTAGCGCATATCGCTCTTCATCAAGTTCACTGGTACATGCGTGGACGTGGTTTTATGGTATGGCATCCTAAGATGGATGAATACATGGATAGCCTTGATGGTTACCTTGATGAAATCAGCGAACGCTTGATCACTCTTGGTGGCAAACCTTACTCTACTTTGACAGAATTCCTTCAACACAGTGAAATCGAAGAAGGAGCTGGAGAGTTCCGTAACGTAGAAGAAAGTTTGGAACGTGTCCTTGAAATTTATCGTTACCTTATCACTCTTTTCCAAAAAGCATTGGATGTAACAGATGAAGAAGGTGATGATGTAACCAATGATATCTTCGTTGGTGCTAAGGCAGATCTTGAAAAAACAGTCTGGATACTTGCAGCAGAATTAGGACAAGCACCTGGTTTGTAAGATACTGTATTTTTCTAAAAATCCGTAGAAGTTTTCTACGGATTTTTTCTATTCAAGAGGGCATTCCAAAACAGTCTTTTTTGAAGATTTTTGATAAAATAGAACTATCAATGAAAAGGATGAAAGCATGACAAAGAAAATCGTAGCCATTTGGGCTCAAGATGAAAAGGGTGTGATCGGGAAAGAGGATCGTTTGCCTTGGCATTTGCCAGCAGAGTTAAAACATTTTAAAGAAACAACCTTGAATCATGCCATTTTAATGGGCCGTGTAACCTTTGATGGAATGGGACGACGTTTGCTTCCAGGACGTGAGACCTTGATTTTGACGCGCAATCCTGAAGAGTCAATTGAAGGTGCTCTGGTTTTCCAAAATGTTGAGGATGTTTTAGACTGGTATCATCATCAGGCTAAGAATCTCTATATCCTTGGTGGCAAGCAGATTTTTCAGCTTTTTGAACCTTATCTCGATGAGATTATTGTGACACAAATTCATGCTCAAGTTGAAGGGGATACCTATTTCCCAGAAGATTTTGACTTGACTGCTTTTGAGACTGTTGCAAGCAAATCTTATTCCAAAGATGAGAAAAATGTCTATGATTTTACCATCGAATATAGAAAGAGAAAGGAAGTCTAATGGAGCGCAGTATTTTTGGATTTTTTACAGCTCTTTTGTGTGCTGTCTGTCTTGTAGCTGGAACACACGCTTTTCGTAAAAAGCGCTTTGGACTTGCTACTCTACTTTGGCTTAATGCTTTTACAAACTTGGTGAATAGCATTCATGCTTTTTATATGACCTTATTTTAGATAGAAAAATCATTTAGAACGGAAGGGAATCATGCCTACAAATAGGAAAAATGATATGATGGTTTATTGCTCATTTTGTGGCAAAAGCCAAGAAGAAGTTAAAAAAATAATCGCTGGGAACAATGCCTTTATCTGTAATGAATGTGTGGAGTTGGCTCAGGAAATTATTCGTGAGGAGTTGGCTGAGGAAGTCTTGGCAGACTTGTCTGAAGTACCAAAACCAATCGAACTCCTAAACATTTTGAACCACTATGTGATTGGTCAAGATCGTGCCAAACGTGCCTTGGCAGTGGCTGTATATAACCACTACAAACGCATCAATTTCCATGACACTCGTGAAGAGTCAGAAGATGTGGATTTGCAAAAATCAAACATTCTAATGATTGGCCCAACTGGATCAGGGAAGACTTTCCTTGCTCAAACTCTTGCTAGAAGTTTGAATGTACCATTTGCCATTGCTGATGCAACGGCTCTTACTGAAGCTGGTTATGTAGGTGAGGACGTTGAAAATATCCTCCTCAAACTCTTGCAAGCAGCTGACTTTAACATCGAACGTGCAGAACGTGGGATTATCTACGTCGATGAGATTGACAAGATTGCCAAGAAGAGCGAGAACGTGTCCATCACGCGTGACGTTTCTGGTGAAGGGGTGCAACAAGCACTCCTCAAGATTATCGAGGGAACTGTAGCTAGCGTACCTCCTCAAGGTGGACGCAAACATCCACAACAAGAAATGATTCAAGTAGACACCAAGAATATCCTCTTCATCGTGGGTGGTGCCTTTGATGGAATCGAAGAAATTGTCAAACAACGTTTGGGTGAAAAAGTTATCGGTTTCGGACAAAATAGCAAGGCTATTGACGAAAACAGTTCTTACATGCAAGAAATCATTGCAGAAGATATTCAGAAATTCGGTATTATTCCTGAATTAATTGGACGCTTGCCTGTCTTTGCAGCCTTGGAGCAGTTGACAGTAGATGATTTGGTTCGCATCTTGAAGGAACCAAGAAATGCCTTGGTTAAACAATACCAGACCTTGCTTTCATATGACGATGTTGAGCTTGAATTTGACGATGAGGCTCTCCAAGAGATTGCTAACAAAGCTATTGAACGTAAGACTGGTTCCCGCGGACTTCGCTCAATCATCGAAGAAACCATGCTAGATGTTATGTTTGAAGTTCCAAGTCAAGAAAATGTGAAAACTGTTCGTATCACAAAAGAAGCAGTTGATGGAACAGCTAAGCCAATCCT